>JAFTRF010000040.1 GCA_017462405.1 Clostridia bacterium
CTGCCATTTTGCCGCGAAATGCTTTGCAGCTACCCGCTGCTGTACATCTGTCATATCTTCACCGCCTTTGGGTCGAATTGTGATTTTATTGTAGCATACAAGTGAGAAAAAAGCAAATCATTCTATAAAACAACGCAAAAACGCACCCACGCCCATACCAGTGTTACGGGCGCGGGTGCGTCTGTGTTGTTTACAGAATATCCTTTACAATATCGCCCACACCGTCAATGATGTACTTCGGGCGATAGGGGAAGTTGGGGATGTCCTCCATGGCGGTCACACCGGACAGTACCAGCACGGTATCCACATTGGACTCGATGCCGGCGATGATGTCGGTATCCATGCGGTCGCCGATGAAGGCAATGTCGGCGCTGTGCAGACCGATGCGGTTCAGACCGTGGCGGAGCATCAGCGGGTTGGGCTTGCCCACGAAATAGGCCTTTTTGCCGGTCGCGATCTCGATGGGCGCAACCAGCGAACCGGTGGCGGGCATGATGCCCTTTTCGGTCACACCGATGGTATCCGGATTACATCCGATCAGCTTGGCGCCCTTGTTTACCAGTTCGATGGCCTTTTCCAGCTTCTCGAAGCAGTAAGTACGGGTCTCGCCCAGCACCACGTAATCCGGGTTGATGTCGTTCATGTAAATCTGCTGGTCATACATCGCCTTGGCCAATGCCGCTTCGCCAATGACGTAAGCGGTGCAATCCGGAGCCTGACTGTGCAGAAACTCCGAAGTGGCCATTGCGCTGGTGTAGAAGTGGTCGGGAGAGACTTTCAGACCCATGCGCTCCAGCTTCATGCTCAGTTCGTGGGGGGTGCGTTCGGGGCTGTTGGTCAGGAACACAAATTTCTTGTCGTTCTCGATCATCCAGTTGACAAACTCCGTCACACCGTCCAGCAGCTTGGAGCCGTGGTACAGCACACCGTCCATGTCACAGATGAAGCCCTTCTTTTCGCGGATTTTCTTTGCAATTTCGATCATGGATGCATTGCTCCTTATTTGTTCTTCCATGCCTCGACCGCGGCGGCGACGCGCTGATAGTCATTGGACAGAATGGTGTCCACGCCCATCTCCAGGTAGCGGACAGCCTCCTCCGGATCGTCGGAATAGAACAGGTTGACCTTGATGTCGTTGGCGTGTGCCTTGGCGATGGCCTTTTCCACGTAATCCGGGCCATTCATCTTGAAGTAGGGGCAATACAGCTGGATCTTCTTGCAGCCGTACTTCAGTGCCTTGTCCACCAGACATTCATAGGGCAGCTTGTCGGCGGCACCGGCGCAGCGGGTGATGTCCGGCGCCATTTCCTGCAGCTGGGCGAGGATGGCCGGGTTGCCGCTCATGAAGTAGCAGTGGCGGCGGCAATCGTACTTGTCAATGGCGGCCACGATCTTGCGGATCATGTTTTCGGACACGGGGTTCACATCGTCCTTGGCCGTGATATGGATGTTCATAATGGTATGGCAGGAGAACTTCGCCAGCACGTCATCGAGGGTGGCGATTTTCAGCCCTGCAAAGCGCTCGTCGTGCTTGGAGCCGAAATCCAGTTCCTTCAGTTCGGCCAACGTGTGATCCCACACGAAACCGTGGCCGTTGGAAATACGGCGCAGGGTCGAGTCGTGAATGGAAACGATCTCGCCGTCCTTGGTTTCCCACAGGTCAAACTCGATTTCCTCCGCACCCAGTGCGACCGCCGCACCGAAAGCCGGCAGGCTGTTTTCCGGAGCAACGGAACTGAAACCGCGGTGTGCGCATACGCGGGGATACTTCATCCAGTGGTCGGGCGTCACGATGGCACTGCCGCCGGGACGATACTGCCACGGACGACGGCCCGCTTCGATGTATGCATGATGGGTCGCCGGCGGATTGCCGAAGCCGGCAGCCTTCAGATAATGCTTGTGCGGGTCAATGTCGGCGCAGGCGAAGCCCACTTCATTGCGCAGGTCGGCCAGCACCTTGCCGTCGGGGGCAACGATCATGCTGGTACCGCCCACGGGGGATTCCTGACCAAGGCTGACGGAGGAGCGCACCACGTAAGCGTTGCAGTTGTAGGCGCAGAACCGGGCCATGATCTCCAGTGCGTCGTGGGTGTCGCTCCGCTGATAAGCGCAGGCGATGATCACGTCGGGATTGTAACGGGCGATGTTGGCATAGGCCTCATAGAAATACACGTCGTAGCAGATCAGGAACGCATACCGTACGCCGTCAATCTCCAGAATGGTGGGTGCATCGTGGCGGAAGGTGTAGTCCTTGTCCAGCTCATAGGTATACATTTCCGACGGTACCAGATGACGCTTGAAATACTGGCCGACCTCGTTGCCGTTGCGGTCAAAGGCTACGGTCGTATTGCGCATACCGGTTTCGGTCATATACATGCCGTTGATGAACACGACGGCGTTGCAGCGCTTGGCGGTTTCAGCGGCCTTGGTCATCAGAGGAACATTGTACTTGTTGTAGCTTTCCATCATCTCGGCCTTGGTTGCGGCGAGACAGGGTACGTTGGAATACTCCGGGAATACGATCATGTCCATGCTTTCATCGCATTTGTCGAACATATCCATTTCCCACCGGAAGAATTCATCGGACCGGGAAAAGTCCAGCGAATAACCGGGCTGAACGACGCAGATTTTCATGGGGCATACCTCCGTTTTTTATATAATATTTCAAATAGGGACAAGGGAAGCCATGCGGTCAACTTAAAGCCGAACGATATGACCGGCTTCTAACCTCTTCAGTCACTTCGTGACAGCTTCCCCAGTATTGGGGAAGCCAAACTGTTCCAAAGCATAGACAGTATCTCAAAACACGGTGAAAGCTACAAATTTCATCGCCTTCCCCAATGCTGGGGAAGGTGGACGCCCGAAGGGCGGACGAAAGAGGTTAGAGACTGCGGTTGCAGTAACCTCTTAAGTTGACAGCATAGGGACAAGGGAAGAAGATAGTGAATAGTGGAGAAATATTCGCAGGGAACGACGTCCCCGACGGTCCGGGAGATAATAATAAAATGAATAATGAATAATTGCGGAAGCGACGAAGCCGCTTTTATATTACCGCAGGTCGGCCAGATCCAGCACCAGACGCTCGGTCTTAGCCCAACCGAGGCACGGGTCGGTGATGGACTTGCCGTAGACGTGCTCACCGATTTTCTGGGCGCCGTCCTCGATGTAGCTTTCGATCATGAAGCCCTTGACCAGCTTGTTGATGTCGCTGTTGTGGCGGCAGCTGTGCAGCACTTCCTTGGCGATACGCACCTGCTCCAGGTATTTCTTGCCGGAGTTGGCGTGGTTGGTGTCGACGATCAGTGCCGGATTCGTCAGCCCGCTCTTGGCGTAAATATCGCAGAGGTGTACCAGATCTTCATAATGATAGTTGGGCAGCGACTGGCCGTGCTTGTTCATGTAGCCGCGCAGGATGGCATGGGCCAACGGATTGCCCTCGGAATTGACTTCCCAGTTGCGGTAAATGAAGGTGTGCTTGTGCTGTGCAGCGGTGATGGCATTCATCATGACCGACAGATCGCCGCTGGTGGGGTTCTTCATGCCCACCGGCACATCCAGACCGCTGGAGGTCAGACGGTGCTGCTGATTTTCCACCGAGCGGGCACCGATGGCCACATAAGCCAGAATGTCGCTCAGATAACGGTAATTTTCGGGATACAGCATTTCGTCGGCGCAGGAGAAGCCGGTTTCCTGCAGCGCGCGCATATGCAGCTGGCGGATGGCAACAATACCCTTGTACATATCGGGCTTGGCATCCGGGTCGGGCTGGTGGAGCATACCCTTATAGCCGTCACCGGTAGTGCGGGGCTTGTTGGTGTAGATGCGGGGCACGATGAAGATCTTGTCCTGCACCTTGTCCTGCAGCGTACGCAGACGGGAAATATAATCAATCACACTGTCCTCGTGATCAGCCGAGCAAGGGCCGATGACCAGCACCAGCTTGTCGGATTTGCCGGTAAAGATGTCGCGCAGTTCGCAGGCGCGCTTGGCCACGATCTGCTCCAGCTCCGCAGACAGAGGATATCGCTCTTTGACATCCATCGGAATCGGCAGCTTGCGTTCGAAAATCATGCTCATTGGAAAGACTTCTTTCTTTTACAGGATTTGCGATTCCATGCTGAAGAACCGCATGATATGTCCAATTATAACACAAAAGTCCCCGTCCGTCCATACTTTTGTGCGCATTTTCCGAAAAAAGTGCAAAGACAGGGAGATTTGAATCGCATCTGTCGAATGGATCTCTGCATCTTGTTCAACCGGGCTTTCAGTAGTACGGTAAATCCGGGTTGACGGACGGAGAGGGGGGCGTGCCGCTGTCTCTAACCTCTTCCGTCCGCTTCGCGGACACCTTCCCCAGCATTGGGGAAGGCTTGAGGGCTTTACTTGCGCCACTTGCTTTGGTTATAACAATGGTCGATGGTGTGGAATATCTTTGGAAGGCTTCCCTGATGCCGGAAATTTCCCCGGAGGGGAGAACGAGTTACCTTTGCTAAAACGATGAGCAGAGTCCGTTGTTTCCGCTCCGCTGACTCGTTCCCCCCTTCGGGGGGATGTCACACCGCAGGTGTGACAGAGGGGGCTGGCGGCATTGCAGTTCTCCTCCGAAAGCGCATCACTTCCGGCCGGATCCGGCTTCCCCGATGCCGGGGAAGCTGTCACGAAGTGACTGAAGAGGTTAGAGGCCGGGTTTTCCACCGGGCTTTTTCACTGTGTTCCAAATCCCGGTCAGAGGGGGCTGGAGGTCCTGCCAATCTTCTCCGCAAGCGCACAATCTCCCGGCCTGCCAAGGTCCTCCTTGCTAAAGGGGGATGTCAATGCACAGCATTGACAGGGGGATTTGACGGCTTCCCACCAAGCATTTCCCCGACAAAAAAAGGCGCACTGCAATTCCTGCAATGCGCCTTTTTATGAATGTGCGCCCGGCATGGGCGATAACTTGGTGGTGAAAGTCC
>JAFTRF010000041.1 GCA_017462405.1 Clostridia bacterium
GCAGGCTGCCGCCTCGCCGGGACGGAAGCGGAAGTTACGACCCGCATGATCGCGGCGGCACAGGCATTTCTGGAGGAACAGGCATGAATGGCGTAATTGTGATCGACAAGCCGCAGGAATTTACTTCGTTTGATGTAGTGGCGGTGATGCGCCGTTTGTGCCGGACCCGGAAGATCGGTCATAGTGGCACGCTGGACCCCATGGCCACCGGAGTGCTGCCCATTCTGGTGGGCAATGCTACCCGTGCGGCAGAATTGCTGCCCGATACGGATAAAGCGTACCGGGCAGAGTTCCGGCTGGGTCTGCGCACCGACACGCAGGACATCTGGGGCAAGATCCAGCAGGAAAGCACGTTTTCCGTCACGGCGGAGCAACTGGAATCCGCCTGCGCACCCTTGCGGGGCGATATCCTGCAGGTGCCACCCATGATGTCGGCCATACGCCAGAACGGCGTGCGTCTGTATGATCTGGCGCGGCAGGGCATCGAGGTGGAGCGGGAAGCCCGCCCGGTGCACATTGCCGTACTGAATGTGGAGGCGTTTGACCCGGATACCGGTACCGGTACGCTGTATGTGCAATGCTCCAAGGGCACCTACATCCGCACCCTCATTGCGGATATGGGCGAAGCACTGGGGTGCGGTGCGGTGATGACCGCCCTGCGGCGCACGACCGCCTGCGGCTTTGCGCTGGAAGACGCCATCACGCTGGAGCAGGCGAAGCAAATGGCAGAGGACGGCACGCTGGAGGCGCAGGTGCGCCCGGTGCAGACGCTGTTTGCGGAATTGCCCGGTCTGCGGGTGACGGAAAATCAGGCGAAGCGCTTCAGAAACGGCGGTGCACTGGCGGCGGACCGCCTGCATTTCCACACGGCTCCCGCGGACGGCGCATTGTACCGGGTGCAAGGTCCGGACAAGCGTTTTCTGGGGCTGGGCATTTATGTGGCGGAAAAGCAGGAACTGGCCATCCGCCGTCTGTTTGGCGAAGAATAATACAACGAGAGCGGGACGCATCGTATGAAACTACAGATTCTGCAGGCCCCGGTCCCGGTGGACCGCCCGACGGCGGTGGCGCTGGGCAGCTTTGACGGGGTACACATCGGGCATATGGACGTGCTCCGGGCAGCCGCGGCCTGCCGCGCGGAGGGGCTCCGTACTGCGGTCTTTACGCTGGACGGACTCATCGGCACGGCCAAAGCAGGCAAACGATTGATTTCCGATGCCCGGCAGGAGGAACTTTTTCAATCGCTGGGCTTTGACTTTTTGTACCGGGTGGACTTTGCGTCCGTCCGGGATATGAGCCCGGAGACGTTTGTCCGGGAAATTTTGCATGAAAAGCTGCGGGCGCAGGTGGTATGCTGCGGCTTCAACTACCATTTCGGCCGCAAGGGCGCGGGGGACAGTGCACTGCTGACCCGGCTGTGCGGAACGTACGGCATCCGCGTCGTGGTAGTGCCGCCGCACAGCTGCGACGGGGATACGGTCAGCTCGACCCGCATCCGGGCGCTGCTGACGCAGGGCGATATGGCGGCGGTGCGCCGTCTGCTCGGACGCCCCTACACCATCGCATTCCCGGTGGTTCACGGCCGGGCGCTGGGACGCACCATCGGTCTGCCCACCATCAATCAGCCCATTCCGGCGGAATTCGTATTGCCCCGTTTCGGGGTATACGCCTCGTCCACGGTGATCGACGGCTGCCGCTACCACGCCGTGACCAACATCGGGGTCAAACCGACGGTCGGGTCCGACGGACCGCTGGCGGAAACGTGGATCATCGGCTTTTCCGGTGACCTGTACGGGCGGACGGTGCCGGTGGAGCTGGCTGTATTTCTGCGGCCGGAGCAGCGGTTTGCATCGGTGGAAGAACTGCGCCAACAGATCCTGCGCGACGGTGATGAAGCCGTAAAACGGCTGTCCACCATGCAAAAAAATTCGGAAATTTAGAGAACTTTAACACATGATACATTGACGGGCACGGCATATTGTGGTATAATCGAATAAATAAAAGCGAATTCGTATGCGCGACAGCATTTGTCGCGGATTGCAGAATGGACTGAAATTGTGAAGGAGGACCTCATTATGCCGACCCTGAATATTTTCAAGTACGAAACCAAGCGGAAAAACCTGTATCTGCGTGTGGCGCGCGGCCATTTCGCAACCACCAACAGCCACAGCAATTACTACATTGACGTAGTGGCGCAGAAGGCGCGTCTGTCGGAAGCAAAGGCAGTGGCAGAGGAACTGGCGGCTTCGTTCTACAGCAACACCATCGTGGATACGATTCTCTGTCTGGACGGTACCGAGGTCATCGGCGCGTGTCTGGCGGAAGAACTGTCCAAGGGCGATCTGCTCAGCATGAATGCCCACAAGTCCATTTATGTGGTCACGCCGGAAGCGACCAACAACGGTCAGATGCTGTTCCGTGACAACATCGTACCCATGATCCGCGGCAAGCATGTGCTGATTCTGGCGGTATCCGTTTCTTCCGGCCGTACCGTAAGCTCCGCAGTGGATGTCGTGACCTATTACGGCGGCATGGTGTCCGGCATTGCCGGTATTTTCTCCACCGTGGAGAATTGCGCCGGTTTCCCGGTAATTTCGGCGTTCAATCCGGACAATCTGCCCGGCTATGAGATTTATACCCCTGGCAACTGCCCCCTGTGCAAGGCAGGCAAGAAGCTGGATGCACTGATCAACTGCCACGGCTTCACCAAGGTGTAATCCCTGCGGGAAATATTTACAGCAAAAAACTTTGCAAAACATCTTTACAAATCAAAAGGAATGTGTTATACTATCCAAGGTCAATTTTCCGCCCATTTTCGGTTTCAGGGTAAAGCCCCGACGGGGAACGCACCCGCCTGTTACTGGAATTGAGGACTATATTTGAATGAGGTGTTTTGACATGCTGAAGGAAGAAAAAGCCGCGATTATTAAGGAATTTGCTACCCACGAAGGTGACACCGGTTCGCCCGAAGTACAGGTTGCTGTACTGACCAAGCGCATCCGTGACCTGACCGAGCATCTGAAGACCCACAAGAAGGACCACCACTCCAACCGTGGTCTGCTGAAGATGGTAGGCCAGCGCCGTAACCTGCTCAACTACCTGGCTCGTGTAGACATTGAGCGTTATCGTGCCCTGATCGCTCGTCTGGGTCTCCGTAAGTAATAATTTTCGGTTCCGAAAGAGCAGGCGGCAGCAGCTGTCTGCTCTTTTTCATTATATTTTTTTGACAGCAAGTCCCATCGCAGCCCCTCCGGCAGGCGCAGGGCGTTAGCAGTGAAACGAGTCCCCAAAATGATTTGGAGATTGGTTTAATTGCTAATCCTCAACGCCTCCGGAATCTTTATTTTATTTCATTGGAGGTATCACCATGTTTGAAAACTATCGCGTTTTTGAAACCGAACTGGCGGGCCGCCCGCTGGTTGTTGAAACCGGCAAGATCGCACAGCTGGCCAACGGTGCCGCTTTCGTGCGCTACGGCGAAACTGTGGTCAACGTAGCAGTTACCGCAAGCGCAAAGCCCCGCGACGGCATCGACTTCTTCCCGCTGTCTGTGGACTTTGAGGAAAAGCTGTATGCTGTGGGCCGCATTCCCGGCTCCTACCTGAAGCGTGAGGGTCGTCCCACCGAGAAGGCCATTCTGGCTTCCCGTGTGATCGACCGCCCCATCCGTCCGCTGTTCCCCAAGGATATGCGCAACGACGTGTGCATCACCTGCACCGTGATGTCCGTGGATCATGACTGCTCTCCCGAAATCACCGCAATGATCGGTACGTCCATCGCACTGTCCATTTCCGATATCCCGTGGCGTGGCCCAATCTCCGGCGTGTCCGTGGGCTATGTCGATGGCGAATACGTCATCAACCCGACTTCCGAGCAGCGCAAGGTCAGCCAGATGGCTGTGACCGTGGCGTCCACCGACAGCCGCATCGCCATGATCGAGGCCGGTGCAAACTGCGTGTCCGATGAAGTGATGTACAACGGCATCATGGCCGGTCACGAAGCCAACCAGAAGATCATCGAATTCATCAAGGGCATTCAGGCTGAAATCGGCAAGGCCAAGTTCAGCTATCCGTCCGACGAGCCCGATGCCGAGATGGTCGAGGCCATCAAGGCTTTCGCTGCCGATGATGTGCGCGCCGCACTGGACACCGACGACAAGCGCATCCGCGACGAGCGCCTGAAGCCGGTATACGAGAAGGTACACGCGGAGTTTGATGCGAAGTACCCCGGTCAGGAGGCTCAGATCGACGCCTGCCTGTACAAGACCCAGAAGTATGTGGTCCGCCGCTGGCTGCTGGATGAGCAGAAGCGCGTGGACGGCCGCGGTATGGACGAAATCCGTCCGCTGGCTTCCGAAGTGGGTCTGCTGCCCCGTGCCCACGGCTCCGGTCTGTTCACCCGCGGTCAGACGCAGGTGCTGACCTCCGTGACCCTCGGCCCGGTCAGCGATCAGCAGATGCTGGACGGCATTGACGAAGAAGAGTTCAAGCGCTATATGCATCACTACAACTTCCCCTCTTATTCTGTGGGTGAAGCACGTCCCAGCCGTAGCCCCGGCCGCCGCGAGATCGGCCACGGTGCGCTGGCAGAGCGCGCCCTGCTGCCGGTGATCCCGCCGGTGGAGCAGTTCCCCTATGCACTGCGTCTGGTGTCTGAAGTGGTTTCCTCCAACGGTTCGACCTCTCAGGGTTCCGTGTGCGGTTCCACGCTGGCACTGATGGATGCCGGTGTGCCGATTCTGGCACCGGTTGCCGGTATCTCCTGCGGTCTGATCACCGAAGGCGACCGCTGGATGACCATGGTGGACATCCAGGGTCTGGAAGACTTCTTCGGCGATATGGACTTCAAGGTGGCCGGTACCCACGACGGTATCACCGCCATTCAGATGGACCTGAAGATCGACGGCCTGACCCCCGACATGGTCAAGGAAGCACTGGCCAAGACCCACAAGGCTCGCCTGTATATTCTGGACGAAATCATGCTGAAGGCCATCCCGGCACCGCGTGCTGAGCTGTCCAAGTATGCGCCCAAGATGCTGTCCACCTCTGTGCCGGTGGACAAGATCCGTGAAGTCATCGGCACCGGCGGTAAGGTCATTCAGAAGATCTGCGCCGAGTGCAATGTAAAGGTTGACGTCGAGGATGACGGCAGCGTATTCGTGTCTGCTATCAACATCGACGATTGCCGCCGCGCAATCACCATCATCGAAACCATCGTCAACGATCCCGAACCCGGTGCCATCTTCAAGGGTAAAGTAACCCGTCTGATGGACTTCGGTGCGTTCGTTGAGATCGCACCCGGCAAGGAAGGTCTGGTTCACATTTCCCGTCTGGATGTGAAGCGCACCGAGAAGGTGACCGATGTGGTGAACGTAGGCGATGAAGTCATCGTAAAGGTACTGGAGATCGACGACAAGGGTCGTCTGAACCTGTCCCGCCGCGATGCACTGATCGAAGTGGAAGGTCTGGTGCCGGAAAACGAAATTTCCGAGGCACCCCGCCGTTCCGAGCGTCCCCGCGGTGACCGTGGCGGCCGTGAGCGTTATCGCCGCTGATAATTACGAAGGAAATCGAAATCGGGGCCACACATCAGGAAACCTCCTCTTGTGTGGCCCCTTTTTCAAAATATGGAAGGGAGCGGGCATGATTCAATGACCCGTGAATGTATCACATTGGCCAACGGCCTGCAAATTTGTCTGGAACCGAAGCCGGATCGCTATACTGCCGGGTTCGGAATCTGGATCGGGGCAGGGTCGTGCATGGAACGGCCGGAAAACAACGGTGTATCGCATTTTCTGGAGCATATGTTTTTCAAGGGCAGCCGGAGTTATACCGGAGCCCAGCTGGCGGAACGGATGGATGCCATCGGCGGACGCTCGGATGCCTACACCACGAAGGAACACACCTGCTTCTATGCCCGGACGCTGTCGGAGCACGTGGAGGAAGGACTGGAACTGCTGCTGGATATGGTGGCGGACCCCGCAATGCGGGAGGAGGACTTCCGGACGGAGCGTGGGGTCGTGCTGGAGGAAATCGGCATGGCCGCCGATGACCCGGAGGATGCCGTGGTGGAACGGCTGGAGCAGGCAGTGTGGCGCAAATCCCCCTACGGAATGCCCATACTGGGGACCCGTGCATCGGTGGAGGCGCTGACACTGCGTGATCTGCAGAAATACCGCCGCGCGATGTATGTGCCGGAGCGTATGGTGGTGTCGGTGGCCGGCGGCTTTGACCGGCAGCAGGTACTGGATGCCGTCACACGCAAATTCGGTCATGTGCGCCCCGGCAAGGCACAGGCGCCGGGACGCCCCATTGCATATCAGGTATCGCGCGTGTTTGAAGAACGGGAAATGGAGCAGACACATCTGTGCTTTGCACTGCCCGCATTGCCGACCCGCCACAAGCACTTCTGGACGCTGAATATGCTGAACAATGCGCTGGGCGGGTGCAGCTCGTCCCGGCTGTTCCGGCGGATCCGGGAGGAACTGGGCATGGCGTATTCCGTGGACTCTGCATGGACTTCTTACGAACAGGGCGGGCTGCTGTATATTCAGGCCGCGGTCAGCCCGGAACAGGCCGAACGCGCGGCGGCGGAAATCGTCGGGGTGTTGCGCAATGCCCGGAACGGCTTGTCGGAGCCGGAGTTCCGGCGGGCGCGGGAGTGGCTGCGGTCAAGCGTCCGCATGGATTGGGAGGACAGTATGCACCGGGCGACCGTGGCCGCCGAGGATGCGCTGGTCCACGAGACGGAACCCGACGAAGTGGTGCTGGCGAAAATTGATGCAGTAACCCGTGACGACGTGAACCGGCTGGCAGCAGAGCTGTTTGACCTGAACCAATTGTCTGTATCCGTGTGCGGAGACATCCCGCATCCGGAATTTTATGAAAAACTGTCCGCAGAATAAATGAAGGAGGCTTTTCGATTATGACGCAAACCAAGAAGAAAAAGAAGACGACCCTCAGCGAGCAAGTGCAGAAAGGCAAAGAACTGCTGCACAAATCGCCGTATGCATTGGATGAATCCGAGTTGGAGCCGTCTGCGGCGCCGGATGATGAAAAATTCACCGGTATGGGAGACAATCCCTTTACGCTGACCGAAGCGGAACAGCGGCAGATCGAAGAAGCCCAGGAAAATGCACCGGAGCGCGCACACAAGCACCACTGGTACGGCGTACCGGTGGGGACGCTGGTGCTGTGCTTTGCACTGGTCGGCTTTGCGTGGCTGTGTACGCAGGTGGGACAGTACATCTACGGCGTGGTGACGGATGATTCCGTGGAGCGGGCTTACGACACCTACCTGACCCCGGTGGTCATGTTCGACCCCCAGCCGTTTGAATCGCTGTCTGCCGCAGACAAGAACATGATCCAGAAAGCTGCGGTATGGAAAACGGTATTTGACAAGCTGGACGAAATCGACGAATACGACGATCAGGCCCGTTGGGTTTGCCCGGCCGATCTGGTGCGCCAGAGCGCCGTGGAATTGTTCGGAGTGTCGTGTCTGCTGACGCCGGAAACCTTTACGATGAAGGATTACAACTCCGGTTCGGAAATTACGGTGATGTATACCGATGAGACAGACACCTATCACATCCCGCTGATGGAGGCCATCGGTACCTATCAGCCGTATGTCGTCTCGAAAAAGTCCCGCAACGGTGCTACCATTCTGAAAGTCGCTTACGGTGTGTACATTGATCTGGACAGCGTAGCGGATCCGGATGTAGAAATTGTGGGCAACAATCTGGCTGTGGTGAAATACATGGAGTATGAAATCGTCCGTGACCGGGACACCGACATGGACTACATCAAGGCCATCCGTGTGGCAGAATAAATTGATCTGATAACAAAATCTCCCTTTGCATCGGGCAAAGGGAGATTTTCAGCTTGTCGAAAAACTGTCTTATGCGATATGCCGATGGTCAAGATGCACAAATGAGGATTTTTGCTGCTGCCGACTTCGCCCTCTCAGTCTCGCTTCGCTCGACAGCTCTCCCAAAGGGAGAGCCAAGAAACAGGCTTAAAAC
>JAFTRF010000042.1 GCA_017462405.1 Clostridia bacterium
AGTACGGGCTGAAGGGTCCGCACTCAGTTTATCTGCTGGTACTGGGCCGCCATCCGGAAGGATTGACGGCGACGCAGATGTGCGAATTGTGTGCCAAAGACAAGGCCGATGTTTCCCGCATGATCTCTATCATGGAAAAGAAGGGACTGGTGTACCGCAGCAATCAGAAAAGCGGCGTGTACCGCGGCGTGTTCTGCCTGACAGAGGAAGGCAAAACCGTAGCCAAAGAGGTACGCGAACGGTCTGGTATTGCGGTGCTGATGGCGGGACGAGACATGACCGACGTCCAGCGCGCTTCGATGTACGAGGCACTGGACTCCATTACCGCCAACCTGCGTCAGTTGAGCGAGGACGGACTCCCGGACAAATTGCCCGCAACGGAAAGAAAGGAAGCAGAAGAATGAACAAGAACACCAAAAAGCGGTCGCTGGCCGCGCGCATCCTGTGCTGGGGTGTATCGGTCCTGCTGGTACTGGTGCTGGTACTGACCGGTACGGTTTATGGCATCTGGCACAATGAAATCCACACCATTGCAAGCATTGAACACGTCCGTGACCGCAACGATGCCCATCTGGACGGCGACGTATACACCATGCACGTCAGCGGCGGCTTCTATCTGGACGAATTTGTGGAGCAGGGCGGTGTCCGCAGCGACAGCGAGCTCATCGACTTCATCACCGGCAAGCTGACCCGCGGTCTGCTGAAAATGGATATGTCCGCGCCGGACATCGGCTGCGCCTCCTTTACGGCGAAGACTCCGGATGGCGACGTGCTGTTCGGCCGCAACTATGACTTTGCAAAGACCAACACCTGCATCATTTTCACGGAGGCCTCGGAAGGCCGCCACGCGACCATTTCTACTGCCGACCTGCAGTTTGTGGGCGTGGACACGGAAACTGGCATCACCAGCCTGATGGACAAGGTGCTGTCGCTGGCTGCCGTGTACGCACCGCTGGATGGCATCAACGATGCCGGTGTCAGCTGCGGCATTTACATGACCTACCAGGGCGACAAGACCGTGGCTACCAACCAGAACACCGACAAGCCGGACTTCACCTCCACCACGCTGCTGCGTCTGATTCTGGACTATGCCGACAATGTTGAGGAGGCCGTGCAGATTGCTTCCACGTATGACCTGCACGATTCGGCCAACACCTCCTATCACTACATGGTGGCCGATGCCTCCGGCAAGAGCGCCATTCTGGAGTGGGTGGCCGGTACCGATGCCACGGACAACGACGGCTCTGCCCGTAAACTGGTCGTGCACTACAACGACAACGACAGCTATGTCGGTGAAGCCGAGGGCAACAGCGCCAGCCAGTGGGTCACCAACTTCGTGGTCAATCCCGGCTACTACGACGGCTGCGACCCGTCTGCGAAGAAGGGCTACGACCGCTATCTGAAGCTGCAGCAGGAACTGACCGACCGCAATGGTGTAGTTGCCGATGAAGATGCCGCTATGGAAATTCTGGGCATGATCGGCCGCCGCACGTGGAACAACGACGATGGCAACGGCTGCACCGTTCACAGCGCCGTGTTCAATCTGACCAAGAAGACGATGCTGTGGGTCTCCAACGAAAACTTCGATGATCCCACCGCCGTGTTCGAATTCGGCTTCGACAAATAAGTACATCTTTCTTGCGTTCCCTCGTTCGGGGGAACGCTTTTTTGTGCGGAAATTTTCGTTTTACACTCGTACCCATTTTCTGCAAAAAAATACGATCTTACCTGTTCATTTGCCCGGACATATGCTATAATAAAAATAATTGAAGCGGGAGACAGCCCGCTCACAGAGAAGAACGGCCGGCTGCCGGAGAAACGGAGCATACAATGGAAGAAATGAAAGAATTGCTGGGTAAAGAATGGGTCCGATGCCCGCATTGCGGCATCAAAAACGAGACTGATGCCGAAACGTGCTTTCTCTGCGGCAAACCGATGCAGAACGTGCAGGACGGAGAAATATCTGAACCGGAAAAAGCACCGGAACCGGTGAAAGTGACCGCTGCTGCCACTGAAGGGAAAATTGTTTTCAATACCGATGAAAACGAAGAATTTGTCTTTGATACCGATGCAGCGGAAATCCCTGCGCCGACCGCTGTGCGGCGCGTTCGCCACCCGATGAAGCCTTGGCAGCGTATGCTGTGCTGGTGTGCCGGCGTGACCGCCGGACTGCTCCTGCTGGGGGCGTCTGCTGCCCAGATTGTCTATACGACCTCTCCGGCGCACGATGCCATGCAGGAATTCCGACAGAGCTGGTACCATAAAGCATCCGTCATTTTCAACGATCAGGTGCGGGGAAAATGGCCCCATGCCCAGATTATGGAGCGCGAGGTGGAGAAATACTTCGCGGAAATGGCCGTATTGAATCAGGAGCGGAAGCTGGGATTGTCAGAGTATGCATACCGGGTCAGCGAGGTACTGAAAGTGTACGATTATCCTCCGAAACAACAGACCCTGCAGAAGATGTATTTTCAGGCCATCTTGGACCGCGTATACGAAGATTATATGGCAGCCGAGCCGAAAATTACGTTGGCGGATGCGCGGGAAGTATTCCTTGTGATTCAGGGTTACGGGCTGCACACCCAATCCCGCACACAGGTCCAGCAGAAATACGATGCAATGATCGATTTGTCCGGTTCGCGCGAGGATTATGAGACGGCGGTGCTTGCGGAGGAGGGCGAACGCTACGAAACGGCCATCCGATATTACCGGCAGGTCATCGAGTCGGACGCATCGTATGCCAAAGCACAGGAAGGATTGCGGCGGTGTGGAGAGGGATATCGTCAGCAGATGCTGGACAAGGTGAATGCCGCCAAGCCGGTCACGGAGGAAGAAATCCGGGCGTGTATCGATGTGCTGGAGGAAGCACTGCGGGTCTTGCCGGAGGATGACAAGCTGAATGCGGCGCTGCAGCAACAGAAGCAGCTTTTGGCAAAAGCCCGGAAAGAGGAAGCGCTGCACTTTGCGCAGAACGCCGGTCCGGACGAATATATTTATGCATTGAACAGCCTGCAGGCGGCGCTGTACGATGAGCAAAATGCCGGAGATCTGGAGTTGACTGCGGAACTGGAACGCATCTGGCAAAAATCACGTGCGCATCTGATGGCAAATCTGCGGAAAAACATGGAGCAAGGTGTATGGAAAAATACGGAAACGCTGTGGTGCCTGCTGGACATCCGGGCGGATGCTGAACTGCAGGCACTGCTTGAACAGTTCAGCGCCTACCAAAGCCATGCACTGTATGTTTTTGCAGGGCGGGAAGGGGAGCGCGACACCCCCGGTGTGAAAAATTTCTATTGGAATGACCCGACGAATCCGGATGACAAGGGGAACATTGCACCGGTCAGGGATGCCGCTGGCAACAAGCACGACCCGTTCAACCTCTGGCAATTTTCTGCAACCCGGTCGCAGACGGCACGGCTGACGGTAGATGTCTCAAACAGCGCCGAAATCTGGTGTTCGGAACTGTATCACATTTCTTTTACGATTGCTCCGGCGGCTTCCTGCGGCAGCGGTACAGCACGCCTGCAGATCCGGACCAGCCTCAGTGATGGCACGAAGGTGTTGTACACCAGCCCGAAACTAACCCGGAACAGCAAACCCGTTCAGGTGGATCTGGCGCTGGACAACGTGAATAATCTGGAAATCAAGCTGATTGCCGACAGCACACCCGACGGTAAGCCGATGGTCATGCTGATTGACGGCGGCTGGATTGAAAGCAATCGGGAGGATTCGTGACACGCGCCCGAAAAAGGATGCAGCGAAACATTCACGGGTGCCTTACGGACGGCCAGACCAAAAGCTAAAGTTGACCGCATTGATCCAAAAGGGGAAGATGATATGGAAGAACTGAAGGGCCTGCTGGAACAGGAATGGATCCGATGCCCGCATTGCGGCATCAAAAACGAGACTGATGCCGAAACGTGCTTTCTCTGCGGCAAACCGATGCAGCAGATGACCGAAGCAGAAACACCCGTACCGGAAGAAACACCGGACACGGCGGCAGTTGCTGTCGTGCCCACTGCCGCCACTGCGGGGGAAATCGTGTTCGACAGCGACGGACCGGAAGATGAGCAACCGGATGCTCATGCAGAAGCAATCCCGGAGCAGACCGCTGCACCGCGCCCACACCGCCCACTGACGCACCGTCAGAAGATGTTGTGCTGGTGTGCGGGCATTGCCGGAGGTATACTGCTGGCAGGACTAAGTGCGGCAGGCATCGTTTATGCGGCTTCTCCGGCACACGATGCACTCCGGGAGCTTCGCCAGCGGTACTACCATAATGCCGGACTCATTTATCATGAGGAGGTGCAGGGCAAATGGCCGCACGCGCAGATCATGGAGCATGGAGTAAAGCAATACCTCTCGGATCTGGCCGGATATTACGCCGAAGAAAAAATCCAGCTGGGAGAGTATGCGGAACGGGTACGCGCAGTGCTGGATTGCTACGATGCCCCGGAACTGGAGACGGCGCAGAAAGTGTATTTTCAGAGCATGATGGATCAAGCCTATGCGGCCTATACATCAGCGGAACCGAAAATTGAATTGTCGGAGGCACAAAATATATTCCGGACCATCATGGGCCAGAAGCTTTATACCGACGAACAGGCACAGATAAAGTATGACACCATGACCGCGCTGTCGGTTTCACGCCGCAATTATGAGACGGCGCTCAATGCGGAGGAGGGCGAACGCTACGAAACAGCCATCGAGTATTACCGGCAGGTCATCGAGTCGGACCCGTGGTATGCTGAAGCGCAGACCCGATTGCAGCGGTGTGAAAACACCTATCGCCGGCAGATTCTGGACAAGGTGAACGCCGCCAAGCCGGTCAACAGCGAAGAAGTCCAACAGTATGTCAAGATGCTGGAAAATGGACTGAAGATTTTGCCGGCAGATGCCGAGTTGAGCGCGGCAGTACAGCAACAGCGGATTCTTTTTGCCAAAGCCCGAAAAAGAGAAGTGTTGGCGCTTGTACAGGACGAGTCAGATTACTTTTATGCATTGATGAGTCTGCGGGAAGTGCTGGGCTACGAGCAAAATATCGGAGATCCGGAGCTGACCGCAGAGCAGGACCGCATCTGGAATCTGGCGCGCGCGCACCTGATGGCGAATCTGCGTAAGAATATGGAAACCGACGCATGGGTGAACTCCAATGCACTGTGGGAACTGCTGGAAATCCGCGAGGACACCGAGCTGCGAACGCTGTACGATCAATTCAGAGCGTATGAGATGCATGCGCTGTGTTACTTTGCAAATTGGGCAGGGGAGTTTTATTCACCCGGCGTGAAAAATATGTACCGCAATGAGGCGACAGAAGACCCGGATGCAAAGAATAATATCGCACCGGTCAAGGATGCCGCCGGCAACAAGCATGAGCCATTTAATCTTTGGCAGTTGTCCGCAGTTCCTTCGCAGACGGCGACACTCCCAATACATTCCTATGATGAAATGCAGCACATTTCCTTTACGATCGTTCCGGCGGCTTCCTGCGGCAACGGGACGGCCCGCCTGCAGATCCGGACCGGTTTCAATGACGCCTCGAAGGTGTTGTACACCAGCCCGAAGCTGACCCGGAACAGCAAGGAAATCCGGATCGATTTGGCATTGGAGAACCTGCAGCATCTGGAAATTGAACTGATCGCCGACAGCACCCCCGATGGCAAGCCGATGGTCATGCTGATCGACGGCGGTTGGATCGAAAGCAACCGGATTTTTGTGAGTCCGTAATAAGGAGAGATTCCGGAAAAAGGGTTTTACCCCCATCGTTTTGGCGAGATTGGATAAAGTCCACATCCTGCCATCCCGTTTTTGTGCGCCACTGAAAAAAAGTGACGAAAAATACGCACACGCCTTGCATGGACGAAAAAAATATTGTATAATAAATTCGTTGTAAAATAGAGAGATGCGGCCTGCGCGCCGCCGTGTGAAAAAATGAAACAGGGGGAGTCAGAATGAAGATTATTATGTGTGCCAACCACCATGCGTATGATATGGACGAGCATGGACGCGAATGCCCCTTTTGCCGGAATGGTGTTGTGAGTCCGTGGGAGAATGAGGTGCCCGCGGAGACCGGCGTGACGGAAGAATACGATACCGGGCTGTTTGTTGCCGAACTGGACGACATGGAGTCCGAGCGGGATGAAGTCGTGACTGTGACCGCAGAAGCGGCGGACGACGACGATTGGGATCCGGAAACCGCAATGACCACCGTGGTTTCGCTGATCGAAGATGATGAGGACGAAGTGCCCGCCAAGCGGATCAGCGTCATCAATGCCCCCAGTGGCTACAAGCCTATGTGGGATGCGAAGGTCGGAGTGGAAGACCTGACCGTGGCGGAAGATATCTCCATGGCGGTCGAAGCGGAGGCACTGGCAACGCTGGAAGATGAGCAGGTGTTTTACACCTCGGTGTCCGTCACCGAACTGATCGAAGATGAAACCCCCGGTGAAGCCCCCGAAGCCAATGTATACGACTGGGTGTCCGACGGTCCCTCGCTGCTTGACATCGAGCAGCTGACGGCCAACGACGATGCCGCAAAGACCGATTACGATCCGGGCATCATCGAAGATGTGGATGAGGATGTCCTGCTGGCGTACCGGGCACAGACCGGTGCGGAACACGCAGTGGACACGCACATCACGGTACAGCTGATTCCCGCGCGGTCGGAGACGATGGGCGGCCCGAAGAAGAAGAAAAAGAACAAGCTGCCCGAAGCTGTGCGCAATGCGGCAGCGGGAGTCAAGTCGTCGCCGGTGGTGGGCTGGCTGGTCTGTACGCGCGGTGCGCATTACGGCCAGAGTTTTCCGCTGGTTGCCGGGCGCAACAGCATTGGCTGCACACCGGAATCGGATGTGGCGCTGGTGCGTGACACCGGTGTGACCATGCCCCGTCAGGCTATCTTGACCTACGAGCCCGTCAAGCGGCAGTTCTTCATCCAGCCGGGTGAGGGCGGCGGACTGGTGTACCACAACGATGTACTGGTACTCCGCTTTGCCGAACTGAAGTCGTATGACCGGTTGGAATTCGGCCGCGATATGTACTTGTTCATGGCGCTGTGCGGCGAAGCGTTCAGTTGGGACAACGACTGATAAGCCTTATTATCGATAGGATTCAATCTGAAGACATTGCAGCGTTCTGCAATGTCTTTTTTTGTATCCAAAAACCAGCGGTAAAATCCCGCTCCATGAATATTCCTGCAAAATTACCAATTTATATATTGAAACAGCGAAAATTCTGTGCGATAATGGTACAAGAGATTTTCTGTATGAGTCAGCAAATAGCGAACAAAGAACCGCATCCGCGGAATAGAATGGAGGCAAGCAGACATGGCAGATTTCAAGATCAACGGCTGTACCGTCAACTACTTGGAAAATCCCTGCGGCATCGACAATACCCCGGTGATTTCCTACAAAATGAGTTCCGCTCTGCGCGGCGACCGTCAGGTTTCCCGCCGCATTTGCGTGACCGATACCCTCACCAACGACGTGGTGTGGGATACCGGCGTGGTGGAGACGGAGGTGCAGACCTTCATCCGTTATGAGGGCAAGGCACTGGCTCCGCTGACCCGTTATGCATTTACCGTGACCGCCGTGAATACCGCAGGCGAGACTGCTGAGGCAACCGGCAGCTTCGTCACCGGCAAGCTGTCCGAGCGCTGGACCGGCAAGTGGATCACCACCCAGTCCATCCGCCGCGAGACCGATGCCTATTCCGCACAGTACCTCCGCAAGGTATTTGCCGTAAACAAGCCCGTCAAGGCTGCTCATCTGGCCATCGTGGGTCTGGGCTACTTTGAAAGCTACATCAACGGCACCAAGACCGGCGACGACGTGCTGTCTCCGGCATTCACGCAGTACAACGCTGAGACCATGTATCTGGTGTACGACGTGGCGGACCTGCTGAAGCAGGGCGACAATGCCATCGGCGTAGTGTTGGGCAACGGCTGGTACAACTGCTTTGCCGAAGACCCGTGGAACACCCGTGCCGCCAGCTGGAAGCACCTGCCGAAGCTGCTGTGCGAACTGCGCGTTGTATATGAGGATGGCACCGAGGAACGCGTCGTGTCCGATCCTACGTGGAAGGCCAACAAGAACGGCCCCATCACCTTCAACGGCATCCGCAACGGCGAATTCTACGATGCCCGTCTGGAACTGGGCAACTGGACCGAAGTCGATTACGACGATTCCGCATGGGAAGGCACCAAGATCATGAAGAGCCCCGGCGGCAAGATCATCGCCATGGAGATGGAGCCCATCCGTCTGCGTGCGACCCATCCGGCCGTGAAGAAGTGGCCCTTTGAGCGTACCGTCGTTGTCAATAAGGAAACCGGCGAAACCCGCACCGATTCCGGCTGGGTATTCGACGTCGGTCAGAATCAGGCCGGTGTGGGTCTGTTCAAGGTCCGCGGCGCTGCCGGTACGCAGGTGAAGTTCCGCTACTCCGACGTCATCAAGCCCAACGGCGAGATCGACAACGGTGCCATCGGCTGCTTCATCCGCAGCGGCGAGTTCCAGACCGATAAATACACCAAGAAGTCCGATGCCGAGGAAGTATGGCATCCGATTTTCACCTACCACGGCTTCCAGTACGTGGAAGTGACCGGCATCGACTATGAGCCGGAACTGAGCGACGTGACCGCTATGACGCTCTGCACCGACGTGGCCGACATCGGCGTGTTTGACTGCTCCGACGAGCTGCTCAGCCGCGTACAGCATCTGGCCCGCTGGTCCACCATTTCCAATATGCATTCCATTCCCACCGACTGCCCGCATCGTGAGAAGAACGGCTGGACCGGCGACGTGTCCCTGTCCTCCGAGCAGATGCTGACCAACTTTGGCACCCGTGCATTCCTGTCCAAGTGGAGCCAGGATATGCGCACCTCCCAGCGTCCCGCCGGTCAGATCCCCTGCGTGGTTCCGTCCACCGGCTGGGGCTACTACGGTCTGATGGGTCCCGACTGGTCGAGCGCACTGATCAACGTACCTTACAACATTTATGTATACAACGGTGACGTAGAGATCCTCCGCAAGAACTACGACGCCATCAAGCGCAACTGCGACTTCATGGAGAGCATGACCGTGGACTACACCCTGAACTACGGTACCGGCGACTGGTGCCCGCCCTTCGAGGGTCCCGCCATCGGCAAGAACATGGGCTCCTA
>JAFTRF010000043.1 GCA_017462405.1 Clostridia bacterium
ATCTGTCCGAATTGTGGTGTGTATGTGTGGTTCTATGATGGAAGATGCAAGCGTTGCCAACAGTTGTTGGACTGGAGCGAATCACAGCAACGGTAACTGTACATAATAAAACAAAGAGCAGTCCTTCCATCGGAACCGGCTGCTCTTTGTTCTGTAAAAATTTACCTTGCGTGCTGTGTCCCTGCGTGATCCCCCTCATATACACCGGGATGGATCAGCTGCGACACCGGGACGATGGTATAGCCCTGCTTGTTGATCAGTTCGTCCAGAAGCAGCGGAAGGGCTTCGGGGGTGTGTTTGGCGGCATTGTGAAACAAGACGATGCTGCCGTTTTTTACGCCCTTGATGACCCGCTCGCAGATCTGCGTGGCAGACAAGTCTTTCCAGTCCAGCGAATCCACATCCCATTGAATGCAATACATCCCCATGTCCTTCAGCGTGGACACCAGTGTATTGTTGTAATCCCCGTACGGCGGACGCAGAAGCGTGGGACGGGTGCCGGTGATGGCCGCAATTTTGTCGTTGCAGGCGCTGACCTCCTTGCGGATGCCGTCGGCGCTCAGTTGGCTCATATGAGGGTGCGTGTCGGAGTGATTCATGATTTCATGTCCGGCATCGGCCAGTGCCTTGACGGATTCGGGGTACTTATCTACCCATTGCCCGACCACAAAAAAGGTCGTCTTGACATTGTACTGCTGCAGAATGTTGATGAGCTGCTGGGTGTCCTCATTGCCCCATGCGGCATCGAAGCTGATGGCGATTTTCTTTTCATCGGTGTCTACGCAGTAAATAGGGATTTTTCGTGGGGTGGAAGCGGCAGACACAGCATCGCGGACGCGGAAGCCCAGCAAAAACAACAGCACAAGCGTGCCAGCAAGAATAAGCAGCAGGCGAAGCGCGCTTTTGCGGGAAATGACCACAATTTTCATGGCCGTACCTCACCGGAAAAGGCCGACCTGCTCCGGTCACGACATCGGCGGACGGCATCATATTTTTGCCGGGTGGCCAGACCGCCCCGGATGTGCCGCTGGGCCTTGTTGGTGTCCAGCACGCTTTTGACCTGCGAATGCAGGGCAGGGTTGATGTATTTCAGCCGTTCGGACACGTCTTTGTGTACCGTGCTTTTACTGATGCCGAATTTTTTGGCGGCACTGCGAACGGTTGCGCCGCTGGAAGCAATGTATTCGCCCAGCTCCAGCGCGCGGCTCTCCACCAGAATTTTCACAGAATCTCCCTCCGATAGCTACAATGATAGTTCAAAGATATGCGGAAAGAGGCTGGAATAGTATTGAAAATGAATGAGGAATCTGGAATGATGAAGAATGAAAAACAGGAAACCGCCCCGGCCCGGTGCATCCGGGACGAGGCGGTATGTTCGAGATATTATTTTACACCGGGAAGAAATGTGCTTCCACGGCGGCACAGACGGTGTGATAGACCGGCAGATGCAGTTCCTGAATTTTGAAAGTTTCCGTTTCGGGGACACAGACGGCAATGTCGGCATATTGCTTCAGCTTGCCGCCGGTATTGCCCGTCAGACCGATGACGGTGACACCCAGTCCTTTGGCTACCTGAACGGCGGCGAATACGTTTTTCGCGTTGCCGGAGGTGCTGATGGCGATCAGTACGTCACCGGGCCTGGACAGTGCCAGTACGGCCTGTGCATAAATCAGTTCCGGGTCGGCATCGTTGCAGAATGCCGTGTTCAGCGCGGTCAATGACGGCAGGGAAATCGCCGGCAGACCTGCCTGCAGTGCGTCAAGCCGTTCATCCGTCAGCGTAGGCGAGGCGGCTTTCATGGCGGCCTTTTGTGCATCCGACAGCGGGCGCTTTTTCAGGAAGCCTTTCATCAGCTCACCGACGATGTGGTCACTGTCGGCACAGCTGCCGCCGTTGCCGCACAGCAGCACCTTGCCGCCGCGCTCGTAACAAGCAATAATGGTGTCAATGGTGGCCAGAATATCGGCCTGACATACGGTCAGGGCGGGGTATCGGCAAATCAGTTCATGAATCATGGCGAAATCCTTTCTGTATCAGAACAATGCGGCGACAGCGGCGGCGTAATCGCCCAGCTGTTCGCCCAAAGCGGCAGGGACGACCCGACAGCAATCAATGGCCATGGGCAATGCTTCCCGGTCGATCACCTGCTGTGCGTGAGGCCACAGCAGATCCTGGCAACGGGCAAAGATGCTGCCCAGCACGATGACTTCCGGGTTCAGCAGGTCGATGAGCATCGCAAGTCCTACGCCCAGCTGCTCACCGCAGATGCGCCAGACTTCCAGCGCAGTCTCGTCTCCGGCACGGGCGGCTTCGGCAAGGGTTTTGGCAGTGATGTCCTTCCGGGTCATGCCCGGCCGGAAATACAGGGGATAGCGGCCCATCTGCACCTGCTCCAGTGCTTTGAACCAGCCCAGCTGAGCCAATCCGCCGCCGCTGCAGAAGCCTTCAAAAGAGCCGGTCTTACCGTAGCCTACGGGACCCATGGGCATCAGCCGGACGTGGCCTACTTCACCGGCATTGCCGTTGGTGCCGCTGTACAGGCGGCCGTTGAGGATCAGTCCGGCGCCGAAACCAGTGCCAAAGGTAAGAAAGATCATATTTTCGGTACCGCGCCCGGCACCGAATTTCCATTCGGCCAGCGCACACGCGTTGGCATCGTTCTGCAGACGCGCCGGAACACCGAAATGATCTTCCAGTATTTTTACGATTTCTACGTTGTCCCAGCCCGGCAGGTTGGGCGGGCTGAGGATCGATCCGCGCCGCTCATCCATCGGATTGCCGCAGGAAATGCCGATCGCGCTGGGGGCATGGTCAGACAGGCCCTCCGCCATGCCGATCAGGCGGTCGATCATTGTTTCGGGGGAAATGCTCAGGTCGGTGGGGCAGACGGCTTTGTTCAGCAGTTCAATGCGTTCCCCGTCATAGCAGGCAACAGTGACGGCACATTTGGTGCCGCCGATGTCAAAACCGAGGAGATATTTCATATCCATCGCGGACCTCCGTTATGCGTGAAAGACGTCGGTGAGGTCTGCAGCGCGGAAATCGGGCAGGATCATATTGGTGCCGATGGCGCAGTGCAGTTCCCGCTGACGGGTGGAGGTCTCCGGCAGGATGCTGACGTTTACGGCACCCAGCGTGGCTCCGGCGCTGATTTCGCTGCGCCCGTCGCCCAGCACCAGGACATTTTCACCGGAAATGCCCAGCTGATGAACCAAACGACGCATGACCTCGTCCTTGGGAATTTTTTCGTCCCACGTAGAACCCAGAATGTCTTCCACCAGCTTGCCCTCGCCAATGTCGAAGCCCAGCGCCAGCACCTCCTCGTACATCCCCATGGGCGGTACGATGGATTTGTCTACTACGGCACCCGTCACAAAATAGTTTTTGATGCCCAGCGATTTCAGATGGCGCATGAAGTCCATGGACCCCGGCACCAGAAATGCTTCCGGATTTTCGCGGGCGGCTTTCAGATTGTTGTCGCGGCAGAAGCGGTTGAGCACCTGCTCATAGACCCAGAACAGCTTCGGGGTCACTTCGTGGAGGTAATCCAGATAATCCTGTGGCTCATTGAATTGTTCAAATTTTTCTTCGCCGTCCCAGATGCGGCGGATGATTTCGGAATTGACGGCGCTGTCGTAAGGACCGCCGGTCAGCTCCTGATTGCGGCGGATGGCCCATTCCATCTGCGTCAGTGCAGACAGACCGGCGCTTTCCACACAGAAACGGTCGGTTTCCTCCAGCGGCTCCACGGCGCACAGCGATACCAGCCGGGCGATGTTTTCCTCGGAGGTAATGTCGGCCGGAATGCCGTTGACGGCGGTATCGTACAGCACACGGCTCATCACCGGAGGCCAGTTGCGGATGAGGGAATGGGTGCCGTCGATGTCGTGAAAGGCGCATACGATTTTGCGGCCGTTCACCGGTGTCACCACGAGCGAGGTTTTGGCATAGTTGGTATGTACAAACATAAATTCAAACTCCTTATATCAGCCGCAGCCGTCTTCGCCGCAGGCAAAACCGAAATCGTCTTCGTATTTGGCGGCTTCATCTTCCAGCACGCGGATCAGATCATTTTTGGTATAGCCGGGCAGGCTGACTTTTTCACCGTTGATGTAAATGGCGGGCACGCCCTTGGGCTGCAGTACCGTTTTAGCGTAGGCCACGGCTTCTTTCTCACGCTGGGTATACACGCCTTGTTCCAGTGCGGCGGTGAATGCGTCGGGATCCAGACCGACCCGTTGTGCCAGCGAAGCCAGTACGGTGATATTGCCGATGTCCTGCTCCTCGATGAAATAGGCACGGTATACCAGATCGTTGTAAGCATCGCCCGCACCATGGTCGCAGGCAAAGTACCAGCCCTCAAAGGCCATCCGGGTGTAGGGGCGCGGCACCACCTTGGGCGGCAGCTTCATGTCCAGCCCCAGCTGTGCGCAGGGTTCCAGCAGCACCGTATATTTGGCCTTGCGCTTCTCATCGTGGTAGGTGTCCACGCGCTCCCGGTATTCGGGGGTCAGCTCATAGGGATGCCAGGTGACCTCGGCATCCAATGCGGTTTCGGCCAGTGCCTGTTTCAGTGCTTCCTTGGCTACCAGACAGTAGGGACATACAAAATCCGATACGAATAAAATGTCCATAGGGTCGCTCCTCCTCATATAAATAAAGCTCTGTGCATATTATACAGGATTCTTCCGGCGGCTTCAAGAGGTTTTGCGGGAAAAACGCACGATTGACGCATGGATTCCGATGTATTATAATAGTAATAAGGTTACACCCTTTGGAGAATGCAACAGAATATTGCATAAATACGCAACGAAACGAAGCACAATGGAGCGGAATGGAGCGGAGATAAAATGCCACTGGAAATCGTACGGAATGATATTACTAAAATGCAGACAGATGCCATTGTTAATGCGGCCAACACATCGCTGTTGGGCGGCGGCGGTGTGGACGGATGCATTCACCGGGCGGCGGGGCCCGAATTGCTGAAAGAATGCCGGAGATTGAACGGATGTCCGACCGGCGGGGCAAAAATCACCGGCGCGGGTCGTCTGCCGTGTAAATATGTGATTCATGCGGTAGGACCGGTCTGGCGCGGCGGTCAATACGGGGAAGAAGCGCTGCTGAAATCCTGCTACCGGACATCGCTGGAGCTGGCGCAGAAGCACCGCTGCAAATCGGTCGCATTTCCGCTGATTTCCTCCGG
>JAFTRF010000044.1 GCA_017462405.1 Clostridia bacterium
AGGGACGGAACGATTCCATCACCGGCACCACAAAGTAGGACATAACCACCAGCATAGCCAAAATGGCAAAGAAGCCAGTCAGCAGCGCAAGCTTTTTGCGCCGTACATTGTGAAACTTCCTATACAGCACCGCCCGGATCAGTGCCAAAAACAGAACATACGCCAGCACTGTTACAACCAGCCGCAAACCCAAGCTGACCACCACCTGCCAAAGCGGAGCAGCCATGCAGGCCGCAGCCGCAGCTGCGGCTTCACCGTCCGAAGCTGCGGCCGCAGCTGCCACTTCCTCTGCGGTAACACCGTATTCTGCCAGTAATTTTGCAAACAACTCCGTGTCCTTCAACGCATCATAATCAATCAGCGATGCATACGACGAGGCATCCCAGCCTGCGGTATCCAGCCCGGAAATGTCCGCCATTTCTTCCAATGCGCCGTTGACCAGCGGATTCGGAAGCGCCTCGCTCAGCGGCTTTGCGCCGAACTGCACCACCAGCACCGCCACACCAACCGCCAGCGCAGCAGCCAAAAAACGAGCCGCTGTGACAATGGTGTTTTTGCCCACAATCATAAAAATCACTACAGCGGCCAATATGCACATCAGGAAGTCTACCATTACATTCATAATTTATGTCCTCCATGTCGGGAAATTTTCATATAAGTGTTTTTTATTATACTTGATTTTGCGGCGAAATACAATACAGACGTCTAAAGTTTTATCAAATCTTCGGAAGAATTCACAAAACGGAAATAATCTCTTTGTTGCTTTTCCATATGCTCCGCATTTTATATGCATTTTGCGATGCAAAAAGACCGGACCTCTGTATACAGATGGACTATACCCTAAAAAACGGACATTGAAAGAAAAGACCTCCTGTTGTAGAATAAAACTACGACAGGAGGTATCTTTATGCCCAGAAAATACGTGAAAATGGAAGCTCTTTCCGACGAGGTCTTTCGCAGAAAAGCCGCCGGAGAAACTAACCGGGAAATCGCAGAAAGCTACGGCTTGAGCAAGTATCAGATCAAACAACTGGTAACCCGGCAAAACCGCAAGCGTCGCTTAATAGCAAACGGTTATACCCCTTTGCCTAAAGGTCGTCCTTCCAGGAATGCGGCGAACGAGGCCCAGCGACAAAAGAATGAAATTGCTAAGCTGAAAATGCAGGTAGAAGTTCTGCAAAATTTTCTGTACGAAGCTGGAAGGAGGTGAAGCTAAAATACCGCGTGATTGAGCGACTGCGCGGCAAGTATAGCGTACAGGCAATGTGTGAAATACTGGAGGTATCCCGCAGCGGCTATTACGCATGGCGTAAGCGCAGAGACGAGGAAAGCAAGGACCAGTGGCTGGTAGACCTGATTATGGAATGTCAGCGCAGTAGCAAGCAGACTTATGGCTATGGAAGGGTAAAACGCTGGCTGGCTAAGCTGAAAAAGTTAAATGTGAATCGCAAAGCGATTATCCGGATTATGCGGAAATATGACCTGCTTTCCTGCGTGCGCCAGCGCCGACCGCACACATACTACAAGCAAGCAGTACACAAATATCCGAATCTCCTTAACCGTGCATTCAACCAAACTATGCCCAACCGTTTTTGGGTCACTGATATCACCTATATTCCGACAGCGAAGGGCATGACGTATATGTGCGCCGTGGTGGATTTGTGCGGCAAAATGGTGCTGGCGTACCGGATTGGCGATGATATGACGTCATCGCTTGTTACAGACACCATCCGGGATGCCGCACAAAAAGAAATGGTCACTGATGGACTCGCACTCCACAGTGACCAAGGATCCCAGTACACATCCCAAGCATACTTTGATCTAATATCATCATACCACATCTCTCCGTCAATGTCCAGCCCTGGATGCCCATATGATAACGCTGCGATGGAAAATTTCTTCGGTACGCTCAAAACAGAATGTTTGTATCGCACTTCATTTTCCGATCGGAAAATGGTGGAGGATGTGGTAGCGGAGTATGTCTACTTCTACAACTTTGAACGCATTAATTTGAAAAACGGCCTTACTCCGTTTGAAATCCGGAGCAAAGCCGCGTAATTTTAAGATTTTCTACGACAGGTTCTTTTATTTCTGTCTATTCGTTGGGGAACGGTCCACTGCCAGAGTTCCCTCTTTTATTATGCCTGATATAAATTATGCCAGATACCAGCCGGTGGGCGGACAGCCATCGTTGAAGTCACTGTCCCGGAAGTGCACGCGTGTACCGGTACGGGAACAGTAATAGGTGGCATTATCGCCGCTGTCATTCTCCAGCCGGAATGTCTCGCCTTCCGGAGAGATAATGGATACCGGGAAGCTTGCCCGTTGTTCTTCGCCGTAATCGTCCGTTTCCTCCGTCTGTACATGGGAGGTCTGCATGGCCCGCTCCCGTCTTTCATTGGCCCGGTTCATTTCGGCAAGAGCGCCGGTAGGAATGAACCAGATCGGAATCGAAATCACGAAAGCCACCAGCACGATTCCCTGTACAACCGGCACCAGAATGAACAGAAGATTCAGTGGAAACGGCATCACACGTTCCAGAAAATTCAGAATGCTCATCGTCGCATAACCGATGCTGAACGACGCCATCAGCGTCAGCAAATCCCGGATGCAATAGCCAACGCTTCTTCGTATCAGCAGTTCCACCAGCATCACCCATACAATACCGACACCGGCCACAATGACACAGGCCTTTTCTCCCATGTCGCCGCGCTTCATCGCATATGTAATGAAAGATAAGCCTTTGTCTGCAACTGCAGTCCCCATATAAAAAGTACCTAATATAAACGGAATACTTTTTTCGGCCAATCTCTTGATCGCCCGATCCTTTTCAAAGCTCGTGGGCAAAGAAAAGGCATACATAATCCACACAAAAAATGACCCCATCAATACAATTGTCAACATAGTGACATTGCACCTCCTTGATATAACTGTAAAAAGATAACTGCCCGCAATATTTACTTTTCTTCCGGATACGGCAAATCCGTCGGCAGTCCCAGAATGTAATCGGCCGACACATGGTACAGACGACACAGCACCGCCAGCGTCTCTGCATCCACATTGATTTTCTCGTTCTCGTAGCGGGAAATCGTCGCATGAGTGGTGTGCAGCAAATCCGCAACCTCTGTAAGTGTCAATTTTTTCTCTTTTCGCGCCTTGCGCAGTCGTTCACCGTACATCTCTCCCACCCCTTTTGTACCATTTTAGCACATTTCGCCCGCTCAAAATGTACATACTCTGCACATTTGTCAATTGTGCGAAATACGTACATTGTGCTATAATAATCCAAACATTATAATGATACGAACAGGAGAACACAACTATGCTTTCAATCCCTTTGGACCATCCTGACCGTCTGAACGCACTGCTGTTGGAACTGAAAACGGTGTATTATCTGCACACGTTGGAGGAGTTTGGCAGTGCGACGCCCGCACTGCCCGACGAGCCGTTTCCGTCCGGTCAGAGCAACGCAAATCCGTATTTGTGGGATCGCGTGGGAACCGTGTTGGTTCAGATGCACGAGTTGGTGCATCTGCCGGACTTCGGCATACCGATCCCGGAGCGCCTCGAAGCATAAAACAAAGCCCGACCAGACCGGCCAGGCTTTGTCATTATTATTTCTTCTCTTTGCTCTGCCGCAGTTCACGCACCAGCGCAATCATATAAAACAACACACCGGCGACCGGCCACACCATCCAGCTGATGCCCCACGCATTGGCCGCAAAACTCCACGCCAGATACACGGCCGTTACCGCTGTCCAATAGATACCCGCGATCATGCCGTCGGCTTCCATGCGCTCTTTCTTCTGCGGCGTATAGTCCGCCTCCTGCAGCAGCTTCTGCATTCCGCCCCACGGAATCCCCGCCAGCACGAACTGCAATACCCCCGCAGCCACCAGAATCAGCAGCATACACACCGCTGCCACGCCCCACAGTTCATTTTTCGCCATCACGCTGAGGAACAGCGGCAAGGGCGACAGCACACAACACACCACTCCGCCGATGTTCAGCCGGATGTAGTGCGGACGGAAACGGCTCTGCCGCTCCTTTACCATACCCGTCACACCATACTCTGCCTGAAAAATTTCCTTTTCCAGATATTCATAGGGCTGCAGGCGGAATCCGCACAGCAAAAACAGTACCACCGCCGCCGCAACCATCAGCAGCAGCGTCACCAGCCCAAGCGCAGTGGCACTTGCCTCCGACAGCGCCACCGCACCGATCTCCGCCAGTCCGCCCAGCAGAATCAGCACCACCGGCGACAGGATGCATAGCATGACGCCCAGCGCCACGGGCATTGCCGTTTCTTGCTGTACCCGCAGAAATGCGTTGGCCTCCTCCATCGACACCTGACGCAGCGCACTGACCGGTTCATCCTCCGCCGCTTGCGCCTGCTCCAGTTCCTCTTTCAGCAAAAAATCGGTGCTGACACCGAACAGCCGGCTCAGTTCCAGAATCCGCTGAAGGTCCGGTGTCGTCTGGGCGCTCTCTCACTTGGATACCGCCTGCCGGGATACATTCATCTTTTCCGCCAGTTCCTCCTGTGACCATCCGTTCTGTTTCCGGAGCATCACAATTTTGTCCGCTATAATCATGTACAGTTCCTCGCTTTCTGTATTTTATGTCTGAATTATAGCATGTTTCCCGGTTTCCTGCCACCAACCGGCGGCTTTCAATTTGTCAACCGGCCGTTGCAACCGGCTTTTTTCTCCGCACTTACGGGTTCAGCTTCACGATCGACGGCAAAATGCCCTGCGGAACGATGTCAATGAACGCATACGTCGGAAATCCGTTCATCGGCATTGACAACGCGCCGGGATTGACGACATAAATACCGTCTACATATTCACACACCGGCAGATGCGTATGCCCGAACAGCAGAATATCGGCGCCGCAGGCCCGCGCCGCTTCCAGCGCGCCGCCGATGCCGTATTTCACCATCCGGGAGTGTCCGTGCATCATCAGAATTTTATGATCCCCGATCTGCAGCTGCCGCTCCAGCGGCTCGCTGCAGCACCAGTCGTTGTTGCCGCGCACCATGACCATCGTCTGATGCGGCAGCAGTTCCCTGCTGAGTTCCTCCGCTTCCTCAACGCCGTCTCCCAAAAACAAAATCATCTCCGCCGACGGCTGGCTTTTGATGGCTTTCGCCAGCATATGCCGTCTGCGGTGTGAATCCGATACGACCAATACGCGCATAAATACGTTTCCTCTCATCCGTTTTTTCCGGGCATAATCCGCCCGTTCCATCCATAAGTATAACTGAACAGGTGCAGAAAATCAACCGTCTGCACCGAATCTTGTTCCGACAGGAGGATTTCGTATGAATCCCAAAAATGACCCGGTGCAGAGCGTTGCCCGTCAGCTGGGGTTGTCGCAGGCCGAACTGAACGGTGCGCTCAACAGCGGCAACCCCGCCGCGATCCTGCGCAAGCTGCCGCCGGAGGATGCCCGCAAGCTGCAGCAGGTGTTGTCCGACAAAAATGCCGCCGCGCGGGTACTGGCCTCACCGGAGGCCAAAGCCTTGATGCAGCAGCTGTTCGGCGGCAAATAAATCATGGAGCAAATGACCGACCGGCTCAATGCCATTTTACAGGATCCTGACGCAATGGCAAAAATCCAGACGCTGGCCTCCTCCATGTTCGGCGGTTCCGCCGCAGAAGCCCCCGCTGTTCCGGCTGCTCCTGCCGTCCCGGCTGTTCCGATGCCCGGCGACGGGTTTTCGCCGGAATTGCTGTCCATGATGACCCGGCTGACCCCCATGCTGCAAAATATGCACCGGGAAACCCCGGACACCCGGCTTCTGCAGGCGCTGCGCCCGCTGCTCAGTCCGCCGCGCCAAAAAAGACTGGACGATGCCATGAAGCTGATGCAAATGATGGCGCTGCTGCCGCTGCTCCGCAGTAGCGGATTGTTAAAAGGATTGCTGTAGCACCACAGAAAGCAATGTTGTCGATGTAAGACTGCGGACCGTCCGGCATCCTCGGCGGACCGCATGAAATCTCTGAATGCAGACCGCATTGCCAGAGAAAGGCGGTGATGCAATGGCCGATTCCGGCGATCTGCTCCGGATGCAGCAGGACGCCATCCGTCGGGTGCGCTCCATGCAGCAGCGCGCCCAGCAATCCATCCAGAACGACAGCCCGCCTCCGCCCGATGCTGCGCCGGCTTCTGCGCCGTCTGCCGTACCTGCGCGGCCGAAGCGAAAGCTGAAACGCAGTTTGCCGCACACACCGCCCGCCGCCTCGCCCGTACCGGACAGCGAAGGGACGCTGCTGCTGGTGTTGCTGCTTTTGCTGGCGCAGGAGGACACCGACCCGGAGCTGCTGCTGGCGCTGTTGTATCTGCTGATGTAACAAAAATCTCCCTTTGCCCGATGCAAAGGGAGATTTGAGGCTGTCGAAAAAGTCCATTACAAGACATGACGGTAAAATAATATACAAATGCGATGGCAAGTCTTTAGCCCTCTCCGTCAGCCCTACGGGCTGACACCTCTCCCGAAGGGAGAGGCCAGGAGGCTTTTCAAAGTTTTAAGCCTGGTTCTAGGCTCTCCCTTTGGGAGAGCTGTCGAGCGAAGCGAGACTGAGAGGGCGAAGTCGGCAGCAGCAAAAATCCTCATTTGTGCATCTTGACCATCGGCATATCGCATAAGACAG
>JAFTRF010000045.1 GCA_017462405.1 Clostridia bacterium
CTTACGGTTTTGCCGGGCTACCAGTTGTTTGATCTGATACTTGCTCAATCCGTAGCTTTCTGCGATTTCCCGGTTAGTTTCTCCGGCGGCTTTTCTGCGGAAAACCTCGTCGGCAAGTGCTTCCATTTTCACATATTTTCTGGGCATAAAATTACCTCCTGTCGTAGCTTAATTCTACAACAGGAGGTCTTTTCTTTCAATGTCCGTTTTTTAGGGTATAGTCCATTCTACAACAGGAGGTCTTTTCTTTCAATGTCCGTTTTTTAGGGTATAGTCCAAACCGGGCGGATTTTTTTCATTTATGGATATGTATGTGTGTTCCGGTAAAAGGGCAAGAAAAAAGCCGCCGTATAAAACGACAGCCCTCTCCTTCCTCAACCCGGCTTCTGTTGAATCCCGGGCGCACCAACGGAAATTACGGCAATTATAGCACGCTTGACAGGCAATTGTCAAGAGCATTTCCCGACTTTTTCCGACAATTATTCTGTCTTTTTGATGACCATATCAATTATTCTCCGCAGCGGGCTTTGCTATTGCAATTGTGCGATAAAGCTTGTATAATGGACATAAAATATTCATTTTTGGAGGCGATTTTTTTGGAATTCAATGCAAACAGTCCGTTCCTGTACCTCGTGGCAGTGGGCGTCATCGTGTTTGTGCTGGCGCAGTCGCTGTTTTTCCTCGTCCGGGCCTACCGTCGGGGCAAGCAGCTGGGCATCGCACCGGACAAGCTGAAGAAGACGATCCTGTCTACCACGGTGTTCACCATCGCACCGGCCATCTCCATTCTGGTGGGTGTGGTGACGCTGTCCAAGTTCCTCGGCATTCCGCTGCCGTGGATCCGGATGAGCGTCATCGGCGCCATCACCTATGAGCTGCCGGCGGCGACCTCGACCGCCAATGCACTGGGCATTTCGCTGTCGGAAATGATCACCGACCCGAAGGTGTACACCGCCATCGCGTGGGTCATGACGCTCGGTATTCTGCCCAGCATCATCCTGCCGCCGCTGCTGATGAAGAAAATCCGCGGCGGTATGCTGAAGCTGCAGAATAAGGACGCCAAGTGGAGCGACCTGTTCATGACATCCATGTTCCTCGGCATGATTTCCGCTTTTCTGGGCATGGTGTTTGCCGATATCCGCAATGGTCTGGCCGGTTGGATTCCGATTTTCGTCCTGCTGGTGTCTGCACTGCTGATGGCGGTCTGCGGTCTGCTGATCAAGAAGTGCAACATGAAATGGCTGGAAACCTATGCAATGGCCATCAGCATGGTGGGTGCCATGGCGTTTGCCATTGTCATCACCCCGGTGATTTTATAAGGAGGTACTGCAATGCGTGATTATATGAAGGATACCGACCGTTACGGTAAAGTCTGGATCTGGTCTGCCGTCATCGTCATTTTGTGCGTACCGGCCGCAGCCTGCATTTACTACAATGCATGGCCGGAAGCCACGGCGGTGCTGAAAGGTCTGCTGGGCGTGGCCCCCATCTTCTGGACGGTCGGCGTCATCGAAGTCATTACTTATACCCCCATGCTGGGTGTGGGCGGCACCTATCTCGCTTTTGTGACCGGTAATCTGACCAGCCTCAAAGCCCCCAGTGCGCTGACCGCCATGGAGAATGCCGGTGTGAAGCCCGGTTCCGAGGAAGGCGAGGTCATTTCCACCATCGCCATTGCCACCAGTTCCATCGTGACCACGCTGGTGCTGGCCGCCGGTGTAGGCGTACTGACGCTGATTACCCCCATCCTCAACTCGGAAGTAATGAAACCGGCCTTTGACAACATCCTGCCGGCACTGTTCGGCGGTCTGGCCGTGGTGTACGTCAGCAAAAACTGGAAGCTGGCGATGGCACCGCTGATTTTCATGGTCGTGCTGTTCCTGTTGGTGCCGTCGCTGGCCGGTTCGGTAGGCGTACTGGTGCCGGTAGGCGTCATCATCGCATTGGCCGCCGCCCGTGTGATGTACAAGAAAGGCATGGTGTAATATGGGCTACGTTGCCGCTGTACTGGGCATTGCACTGGCCGTATTTGTCGCAGTAGTGCTCGTCCGCACCCTGCGCTTCAAGCCGGAAGCCGAGGCCCCGCTCACCCCTGCCCCGCTGTCGCTGAATGAAGACAAGATCGTCGCGGATATGGTGGATATGATCCGCTGCAAGACCGTATCCTACCGGGATCACAGCCTGGAGGACCGGGCCGAATACGACAAGTTCCATGCACTGCTCCGGGAGCGTTTCCCCCGCATTCATGCGGCCTGCACGCTGGAGCACGTCGGCCGTACCGGTCTGCTGTACAAGCTGCCGGGCAAAGCCTCGGACAAGCCGTCGGTGTGCATGGCACATTACGATGTCGTGCCGGTTGAGGAAGACGGCTGGAGCAAGCCCGCGTTTGAGGGCATCATCGAGGACGGATGCATCTGGGGCCGTGGTACACTGGACACCAAGGGTACCCTCTGCGGTGTGATGGAAGCGCTGGAGCATCTGTTGGGACAGGGTTATGTCCCGGCGCAGGATCTGTACCTCTCTTTCTCCGGTGAGGAAGAAATCGACGGCAAAAGCTGCCCGGAGATCGTATCGTGGCTGGAAGCCCACGGCGTAAAGCCGGAACTGGTGCTGGACGAAGGCGGCGCAGTGGTCGACCGGGTATTTCCCGGTGTGACCCAGCCCTGTGCCGTCATCGGTGTCGCAGAAAAAGGCAGCATGAGCATGGACTTCTCGATGGTATCGCAGGGCGGTCATGCTTCGACTCCGCCCACGCACACCATTCTCGGTCAGCTCAGTGAGGCCGTGACCCGGATCGAAAGCCATCCGTTCCCCCGTCGGCTGACGCCGCCGGTTGCGGAAATGTTCAAGGTGCTGGGCAGCCGCTCCACCTTTGTGTACCGCATGATTTTCGCCAACCTGTGGTGCTTCCTGCCGGTACTGGACATGATCTGCAAGAAATCCGGCGGTGAACTGAATGCCATGATGCGCACCACCGTCGCCGTGACCCGGATGGAAGGCAGCAAGGCTTACAACGTCCTGCCGCCCAAGGCCTCCTTCGGCATCAACGTCCGCCTGATGAGCGGTGATACGATGGAATCCGCCGAAGCCTATCTGAAAAAGGTCATCGGCAACGACAATATTCAGATCCGCAAGGTAGAGGGTATGAATCCTTCCATCTGCTCCGACACGCATTGCGAAAGCTGGGATAAGCTGAAGCTGGCCGTGCGCCAGACGTGGCCTGAAGCCGTGGTATCTCCCTATATGATGATGGCGTGCAGTGATTCCCGTCATTACTGCCGCATTACCGACCGGGTGTACCGCTTCTCTGCTATGCACCTGTCCAAAGAGGAGCGCGGCATGATCCACGGTAACAACGAGCGGGTGCCGATCCCCACCATGGTCAAGACGGTGGAATTCTACGTCCGCCTGCTGAAAACCCTGTAAATTCAAATTTTATTTCCCGGATGCACGGTCACACGGCGGTGCATCCGTTTTTTATTGCATTGACAGCCATCATGCACAGCGTGTATAATAAGCGCAGAGATTCCTTACAAAGGAGAGCAGCATCCATGCGTGGTTTTATCATCGAAAATACTATTCTGAAAAAATACACCGGCCCCGACGGTGACGTGGTCATACCGGACGAAGTGACCGCCATCAGTGAGAAAGCATTCAGTTGGTGCAGCAGTCTGACAAGTATCACTATCCCGGACAGCGTTACTTCCATTGGTGATGAGGCATTCTGTGGGTGCAAAAAGTTGACGAGTATCATCATCCCGAACAGCGTTACCGTCATCGGCAGTTCGGCATTCAGCTGGTGCAGTAGCCTGACGAGTATCACCATCCCGGACGGTGTGACCTCCATCGGTGATGAGACATTCAGTTGGTGCTGTAGCTTGACGAGTATCACCATCCCGGACAGCGTTAC
>JAFTRF010000046.1 GCA_017462405.1 Clostridia bacterium
GACTTGTCCCCCGCCATCGGGCGACGGGGATTGTCCCGGCTGCCGAAATTGATTTTCTCCAGTGCCGTCTGTGCATCCATGCCGTTATCCACAAATTCCCGGTACTGGTTCAGGCATTCCACATCCCGGAACGCAGAAATATCCTCGTAATGCGAGCCTGCACGACCGATTTCCTGCCCCTGATAAATAAACGGAATACCGCGCAGCAAATAAAACATCGCCGCAATGCAGGTGGCCGACTCATAGCGCAGTTCCCGGTCGTTGCCGATGCGGGAATTGAATGCGTTCTGGTCGTGATTATCCGTAAACAGTGAATACAGCAAATCGTCTTTCTGCATCTGCTTCTGCCAGCGGATGAGAATATCCCGGACCGATTTCAGCGAATCTGCTTTGGGCGTCCATTTGTCGGAGCGTCCGGCATTGGTGTGGCTGAATTCAAACAGCGTGGACAGTTCGCCCCGCTCTTCCCCGATGTGGCGGCGAATTTCCGCCGGGTTTCCGGTCCAGCACTCGCCCACGGTGAAAATATGCCTTACGTTGTCCCGTCCGAACATGGCATGGATAAATTCATGCAGCCGCGGTCCGAACGCATTGACGCCGCCCTCGAAATCCTTGGAAATCTGGTCGATAACGTCCACCCGGAACCCGGCCACGCCCATGTCCACCCAGAAGTCGATGACATCCTGTATTTCCTTGACAACTTTGGGGTTATTCCAGTTCAGATCCGGTTGCTGGATGGCATAGGAATGAAGGTAATATTGCCCCCGCACTTCATCGTAGTCCCACGCAGAACCGCAGAAACAAGAGGTCCAGTCGTTCAGCGGTTTGTCCGCCCAATAATAGTAATCGCTGTACGGGTTGTCCTTGGATTTCCGGGACTCCTGAAACCATTTGTGCAGGTGGGAGGTATGATTTGGCACCAGGTCCATGATCAGCTTCATGCCCCGGCGGTCCATCTCCGCAATCAGCCGCCGGATATCGTCCATGGTGCCGAATTCATCCATGATATCCCGGTAATCGGCCACATCGTAACCATTATCATAATTGGGACTTTTATAACAGGGGCACATCCAGATGGCATTGACCCCCAGGTCCTGCAAATAATCCAGTTTCGCAATCACCCCGGGAATGTCTCCGATGCCGTCGTGGTTGGTATCGTAAAAGCTCCGGGGATAAATCTGATAAATGACCCAATCCAGAAATCCTGCGTGCTTGTCGTTCATACTGCTTCGCCTCCGCATGGTGATTTTGGATACATTATAGCATACGAGTGAATTTTTGGCAAGAAAAAAGCCACAGCGATGTTGCTGCGGCTTTTGATATTGAGTTTTCTCTGCTTTTGCTGCGTTCGGCAGCCGCTTACTGTAGCCGTGTCGTGCCGGAGAAGATCTGCGATCAAGCCAGACCCTGCGTCACAGGAGCCAACAGCACCTTACCGGTACCGCGGTATACGTTGACCAGACCCTCACCGGAAGCCGCCGAACCGATCAGCGACTTACCGGAGCGCTCTACGGTGAAGCTCAGGCTGCCGCTCCACGCAATGGCGAAGTTGCCGTCCACCTTCAGCACGTCGTTGTGCAGTTCCACTTCCACCAGTTCTTCCTTGGGACATTTCGACTCCAGGCACAGCACACCGTTGCCCTGAATGCCCAGATTGAACAGACCCTCGTTGCCCAGTGCTGCCGAAGACAGGTTGGAGCGCATCACGGTCTTGTGCTTCAGATTTGCATCGCAGGCGAGGAACAGTCCGTCATCCAGCACGATGGAGCCGCCCCAATCTGCGACGTTTACCAGCAGGATATGCTTGTAGGTGGGTTCCAGCACCAGAATGCCGTCGCCGGTGTATTCCGGCTTGATGGCGGAGTCGCCGGTCACACTGCCGCGCAGTGCCTTGCCAAACAGGTCGCCCACGCCCTTGACACCGGTAGTGGCATTGACATTGCCTACAGTCCACTGCATGGCACCGGCCTGCAGGGTGATGTTGGCTTTGCTCAGGTCACGCACCACCTGCCGCTTGCGGACGTTCATC
>JAFTRF010000002.1 GCA_017462405.1 Clostridia bacterium
AAGACCCCTTGAAGACTACATGGTTGATAGGCTGCGTGTGTAAGTGCCGTGAGGCATTCAGCTTGGCAGGACTACTAGGTCGAGGGCTTGACCATGATTCATGTGACAAGCTCGTTGATGGGTCTCGGAGCGTTAACACAGATTGTTCAGTTTTCAGGGTACAAGATATGCACCATTAGCTCAGTTGGTAGAGCACCTGACTCTTAATCAGGGTGTCCTGGGTTCGAGTCCCCGATGGTGCACCAAAAGCTCCCCACCCTGAGGAGCCCGCGTGATATGGCCCGTTGGTCAAGCGGTTAAGACTTCGGCCTCTCACGCCGACAACAGCGGTTCGAATCCGCTACGGGTCACCATTCTTACGCATTGTAAGATGTGTGAGAAAACAAAATAGTTGGTGTCGATGGCGATGAGGGTACACCCGTTCCCATACCGAACACGGAAGTTAAGCTCATTAGTGTCGAAGATACTTGGCTGGAGACGGCCCGGGAAAATAGAGAGATGCCAACACAACGTCGGAAACTCAGTTGAATAGTTCGACTGAGTTTTTGACATCTCTGCCTCCTGAGCTCAGTCGGTAGAGCCCGCGGCTGTTACCCGCGTTGTCGTAGGTTCGAGTCCTACAGGTGGCGCCAGAAAAAAGCTCCCAAGTCATCGACTTGGGAGCTTTTTTTCAATGAAGTGCGCCGTTGACAGCTGCGGAGAAATTTTACCCGAAGAAATCAAAAAAGTTTTATTGTGGAAAGTATTATTCTATGTTATAATGATATTGAAAAGGCGGTGCGACCATGAAAAAGAGAATTTTTGTTGCAGTGCTGATTATTTTGCTCCTTGCAGGCATCTTTTTTTGGGCCGATGCCATCCTCCCTGAAACATACAGCACGGCGAAAAAATCAAGTGAAGGGTTTCTCAGAAACAATGCGGATGCGATGGAAGAAATTGCGTCGGCGCTGTTGCGTGAAGGAAAAGAGAAATCCGGCCATTACAAAGACCACGCTTATGCATACACAGCAGGACAGGATTTCGTTGCGTTTGAAATGGATTCGCAAGGTATGCTGGGCGGTCAATATTGGAGCTTGATCTATACAAGCGACGACACCGGTTACGGTAAATCTGAAAGATATGTGCATGAAGAAACCGATGGGAATAATATTTATATCGCAGAGCGGCTGGATGACCATTGGTGGTTTCTTTGGACAGATTATGATGGCACGGACAGAAGCTACAAATAAATTCTTATCACATCAATTTGATTTTCGGGAGGGACGCAGATGTCCAAAAAATTCTTTTTCCTGTTGAACCTGCTGCTGATGCACTCGGTATTTGTCGGCAATTATTACTACATCCTGAACGGGGGCTGGCACCTGAAAGTGCTGTGCAGTGCCGGGTTTGCGGTGATGGGTCTGCTGAATCTGGGTTACAGCGTCTGCCACAACGTTCACGGCCGGGGCTTCCAATGGTTGATGGCATCAGGGTTGGTTTTATCACTGCTGGCAGATGCCACCATTGAAGCAGACTTTATCGTGGGCGTATTGTTGTTTGGTGCGGCGCACGTAGCTTACGTGGCGGCGCATTGCCGTCTGATGCCCATTCAGAAAAAAGACATCCACATCAGCTGGCTGATTTTCACCGGCGCGCTGGTATTTCTCCTGCTTTGTCCGTGGCTGGAACTGCCCGACCACGCGATGCGGTCGGTATGTCTGTTGTACGGCGCGCTGCTGTCCCTGATGCTGGGCAAGGCGCTGGTCGGCTTCGTCCGGCGGCCGGGTCTGCTGACCGGTGTGCTGGCGGTGGGCAGCGGATTATTCTTTTTTTCCGATGCGATGCTGGTGCTGGAATGGTTCATCGACCAATGGTCCATCACCGGGACGCTGTGCATGGCGACCTATTATCCCGGCCAATGTCTGCTGGCGCTGGCCATCCTGCTGCAGGTGAAGCGTCGCCGCGACATACGAGAACTGCAATAAAACGAAGTCCGTTCCGGTCTGCACCGGGACGGGCTTTTTCCTTTGTGCCGTTGAATCTGCCATTGTTTTCTGCTATAATCGAATCATCCATAAAAATGCGTTTTTTATTCATGATGGAAAAATGGTGCAAAGGAGACGACCATGAGCGATTTCATCATTGAAAACAATATCCTGAAAAAATATACCGGACCCGGCGGTGACGTCGTGGTTCCGGACGGTGTAGACGAAATTGCGGACGATGCGTTCCGTGGGTGCGAACAGCTGACCAACATCAGGCTGCCGGACAGCGTGGTGGTGATCGGTGACGGTGCATTCAGCGGGTGCAGGCATCTGACGGGCATTGCGATGCCCGGTGTGATTGTAATTGGCAGCTGTGCATTCTGGAAATGCATCCATCTGACGGACGTGGCCATCCCGGACGGTGCAGCCGAAATCGGTGAAGAAGCATTCAGCGGCTGCACGCGGCTGACGCATATTGCGCTGCCGGACAGCGTGAGTGAAATCGGTGTCGGGGCATTCCGGGAATGCATGAGCCTGACCGACATCACGCTCCCGGCCGGTCTGACCGGCATCCGTGACGATGTATTCTGGCGGTGTGAACGTCTGCTGCACGTCACATTTCCGGCCAGTCTGACCCGGATCGGTAAGCAAGCATTCTATGGATGCAAACAGCTGACGGATGTCGTTCTCCCGGACAGCGTGACCCGGATCGGAAAAGGGGCATTTGCCGGTTGTGAGGGCCTGATGCGCATCACCCTCCCCGCCGGATTGACTACCATAGATTACGAGGAGATCGGCGGATGCAGCCCGCAGACGGTGTACTGGCCGGGGCGGGGAAATATAAATTGGTGGGCATTGAAGAATGCACATTGCATCATTTTTCCTCATGTATCGCCCGCAATTCATCCGTTCTTCGGAATGCCCCCGTACAGCCATGCGGCCGTCCGGGGTTTCCTGCGGGCACCGGAACAATACACCGATGCCGCCATCCGGGCAGAATACACCCGCTGTGCCATCGGGGCGCGGAACGAATTTTTGCCGGAAATTTTTGCGGAGGATCGGGTGTCCGCGTTGCGTTTTTATGCAGAACAAAGCGCCATCACGGCGGAAAATTTTGATCCGGATTATCTGACCCCGGCAACAGCGGTTCATGCGGCGGAATGTACGGCATTTCTGCTGGAATGGCGGCACCGGCATCTGCCAGAGGCTGGTATGGAGCCGGAAAAGGAATGGACGATGTAAAGGGCGGGTGCCGGGGACAAGGCAGAGCGGTCTGCATCCATCCCATACAAAGGAGACGACCATGAGCGATTTCATCATCGAAAATAACATATTGAAAAAATACACCGGACCCGGCGGTGACGTCGTGGTCCCGGACGGCGTGACCGAAATCGGTGCAGAAGCATTTCTGGATTGCAGGCCGATGACGCGTGTGGCGTTGCCGTCCGGTGTGACCGGGATCGGCAAAGCGGCGTTTTGCGGATGCAACAGATTGGAAAGCATCGTGCTGCCGTCCAGGTTGACTTCCATTGGTGCAAATGCATTCTCATCGTGCAGAAAGCTGACGGAGATCGTGCTGCCGGACAGCGTGACCAAGATCGGTGCGGAGGCATTTGAATGGTGCGTAAGGCTGACGCGCATTGTGATTCCGTCCGGTGTGACCGAAATCGCATGCGGGACATTCAACGCATGCAAGCAGCTCCAGCAGGTTGAACTGCCGGACGGATTGACCTCGATCTGCAGCTATGCATTCAGCCAATGCGGCAGCATGACGGACCTCGAACTGCCGGATACCGTCGATTTCATCGGCGGGTATGCGTTTGCTAACAGCCGCGTGACGGTGCGTTGGCAGGGACGGGGAACGGTGGAACGGGAAGCATTTTTCGGCATCCGGTGCGCCGTCCTGCCGCATCTGGAGTTTGCCGCACTCCGGACTTCGGATGCCCGCCAGGCGGCGCTGAGAGGTTTCTTTGAGGAACCGGACCGCTACACCGACGAATCCATCCGGGCAGAGTATGTCCGCTATGCCATCGGTCAGCGTAAAAAAATACTGCCGGGCATTTTTGCAGAGGATCGGGTAGCTGTACTGCGGCTCTATGCGGAGCAGGGGAAAATCACCGCCGCCAACTTTGAAGCGGACTACCTGAACCCGGCAACGGAGGCACACGCGGCGGAATGCATAGCATTTCTGATGGACTGGAACGGCAAATACCTGTCGCCGGTCAACCGCCAAAAGAAGATGATGCGTGAATTGACCAAAGACCCGTACAATGTCACGGACATGAAAAAAGAATGGTCCTATGCCGAACTGCCGGACGGGACGCTGATGCTGACTTCGTACAAAGGCAATGCGCAGGAGGTCATCGTGCCGCCGCGCATCGGCAAAAAAGCGGTCACGGCACTGGGAGACGGGGTGTTTGCACCGTATACCTGTCTGCCCAAGGCAGCAGATGATTCCGGGGAACGGCGCAGAATCGAAAAGCCTGCGCAGCGGCAAAGGGCATTGCAGAACATCCGCGCCATTACCTTGCCCGACAGCCTTACGTCGATTGGCGATGCGGCATTCATGAACTGCACCGGGCTGGAAAGCATCACCATTCCGTCCGGTGTGACCCGGATCGGCGATGAGACGTTCAGAGACTGTGAGTGGCTGAACGGTGTGCATCTGCCCGGCAGTGTCCGGAGCATCGGCAAAGCAGCATTCCGGAATTGTGCGCGGCTGAAGCACATTACCATACCCGATAATGTGACCGACATCGGTGCGGAAGCTTTTCTGAGATGCGCGGGGCTGGCGGATGCGCAAGGACTGGTCATCGTACGCAATGTCCTGCACGATTGTCGCCGTGCCGGCGGGACCGTGACCATTCCGGACGGTGTGACCCGCATCGGACCGTGGGCGTCTTATCTGAATCCGCAGCTGACGGAGGTGATCATTCCCGTCGGCGTGACGCATATCGACGAATGGGCTTTCCGGGAATGCAATCAGCTCCGGCGGGTCGTCATCCCGGAGGGGGTAACGCACATCGGGGAATTTGCTTTTTGGGCCTGCGGACAACTCCGGCGCGTCACGCTCCCGGCAAGCCTCATGTATGTCGGCAAGTATGCTTTTGATGAGCGGAAAAATCTGGTCTTTGACGGACCGGGAAAGCACAAAATACTTGATTTTTAGTGAGGGCAAGAATCGTACCGGTCCCTGCGGGGATTGATGCGTTGAAATGGTGTCTCCGTACCGCGGATTTCCCGATTTCTTTCGATACCATACCAACAGGAGGTTTTTATGAAACTGACTCATCTGTCGGACCTGCACCTCGGCAAACGGGTCCACGAAGTATCTATGATTGAAGATCAGCAATACATTCTGCAGCAGATTCTGCGGATCATCGACGATGAGCAGCCCGATGCGGTGCTGATTGCCGGTGATGTTTACGACCGGAGCGTCCCCTCGGCCGAGGCCGTTGCGCTGCTCGACGAGTTTCTGGTGCAGCTGGCAGAGCGGGCACACCCGGTGATGATGATCGGCGGCAATCACGACAACGCCGAACGGCTGTCATTCGGCAGCCGTCTGCTGGCACACAGCAACATCCATATTTTTGGCGCATATGACGGAAAGGTGGTGCCGCTGACCCTGTCGGATGCATACGGCGAAGCAGACATCTGGCCGCTGCCGTTCATCAGGCCGGTGCAGATCCGGCACTGTTTCCCCGATGCAGAGGCAGAAAGCTATACGGATGCAGTGCGCGTCGCTGTGGAAGCCATGCCCCTGGTGCCCGGACGGCGCAATGTGCTGGTGAGCCACCAGTTTGTCACCGGTGCCGCGACCTGTGAATCGGAGGAATTCTCCGTCGGCGGTACCGTTAATGTGGATGCTGCCGTCTTTGATGCGTTTGATTATGTCGCGCTGGGCCACATTCACAACCGGCAGAACATCGGAAACAGTCGCATTCACTATTGCGGCACCCCGCTGAAATATTCTTTCTCCGAAGCTACCCATGAAAAAAGCGTGACCGTGATCACACTGGGGGCCAAGGGGGACCTGCATCTGCAGCTGCGCCCGCTGGTGCCGAAACACGACCTGCGGGAGATCCGCGGCCGCTTTGCGGAGCTGACCGACCCGGCATTCTATACGCACACCAACTGCGACGACTACCTGCACGTCGTGCTGACCGATGAGCAGGACATTCCGGAGGTTGCCGGCCGTCTGCGCGACATTTATCCGAATATCCTGCACATCAGCTACGACAACACCCGTACCCGCATCGGCGGCATGGTAGCGGATGCAGCCGATGTGGCGTACAAAACGGATCTGGAACTATTTGAAGAACTGTTTGAACAAATCAACGGCCGCGCCATGAGCGATGAACAGCGTGGCTGTGTGGAAAATTTGATTGAAGCCATTCAGGAGGAGTTAGCATGAGACCACTGAAGCTGGAAATATCCGGATTCGGCCCCTATGTGACCACACAGACGCTGGATTTTCAGGTGTTCGGCGCCAGCGGTCTGTATCTGATTGCCGGTGATACCGGTGCCGGTAAAACCACCATTTTTGATGCCATTACCTATGCGCTGTTCGGCGAAGCCAGCGATAAAAGGCGCGAAGCCGCCATGCTGCGCTCCAAGTATGCCGATCTGAAGACGAGTACCTTTGTCCGGCTGCATTTTTCCTACAACGGCAAGGAATACATCGTCCGGCGCAATCCGGATTATACCGGATGGAGCAGCCGTGCGCCCGGCACCAAGGCCGTAAAGTCCGCGGCGGAACTGATATATTGCGACGGCAGTCACGCTCCGGTGACAAAGGTCGGGGAAGTGAACCGGGCCATACGGGAGATCATCAAGCTGAACCGGGAGCAGTTTCTGCAGGTCAGCATGATTTCACAGGGTAAATTCCGCGAACTGCTGCAGGCCAAAACCACGGAGCGTCAGGAAATTTTCCGTGAACTGTTCGGCACCGGCCGTTACAAGGTACTGCAGGACCGCCTGAAAGCCCGTTCAACCGAGGCGGACGGGAATGCCAGACGCATGAATGAATGCATCCGCCACGACATTGCCGGCATCTCCTGTGCCCCGGCTTCGATATGGGCGGAGGAGGTGCGGAAGGTCAAAGCGTACACCGCACCGGCTCCGGTCGAGGCGCTGGCGCTGCTGGAGCATCTGCTGGCGGAGGACCGCGCGGCGCAGACCGACCTGCAGGAGCAGATGCAGGCCACGGGAAAAGCGTATGATGCACTGAATTTGCAGCTGGAACAGGCGAAAGCATACGCCGGAACGGAACAGGAACTGAAAGCGCAGACCGGACTGTACCGGGCACAGGAGGAAGAATGCGCCGCTGCCGGGCAAGCCGTGACAGAGGCACAGGCGGCCCTCGCCGCTCATGCAGATCTGTCCCGTCAGATTGCGGCATTGGAGGCACAGATGCCGGAATACCAGAAACTGGCTGGTCAGAAGGCCGAGTGCGTGAAAAAGCAGAAGGAGCTGGCTGCACAGCGGGACAAACAGCAAGCGGCCGCGGCCCGATGGGACGGCCTGTGGAAAGAAATTGCCGCGCTGAAAGAGGAGCAGAAATTGCTGACCGGGGTGGATGCGGACAAGGTTCGCCTTACTGCCGAAAAAGAGCAGAAGCGTGTGCGTGGCCGGGAATTGGTGGAACTGAGAAATGCCATCAACGGCCTGCACCGTGTGCGGCAGGAACTCACACGGTGCGAAGAAATACATCAGAATGCCGCAGCGGAATATGTGACCTTGCATGAAATTTATGCGGAACTGGAAACCGGCTTCCGGCTCAATCAGGCGGGCATCCTCGCCAGCCGCCTGAAACCCGGCAGGGCCTGCCCCGTGTGCGGTTCCACGCATCATCCCCGCCCGGCAGCGCTCGCGCACGAGGTCGCCACGGAGGCGCAGGTCGAACAGGCCCGCCAGAACAGCGAGGCGGCATACACCGCCGCAACGGAAGCCAACAACGAACGGATCAAGAAGGAAAGCGAGGTCCGGACGAAGCAGGACGATGTGCGGCTCAGAATACAGACCCTTCTGCAGGCGGACCTGACCCTGGCACAGGCGCAGGTGCGTGTGCAGCAGGAGATCGAACGACTCAGGCAGGAAGTCTGCCAGCTGATTGAACGGCTGAAGGAAACCGACAAACACATTCTTCGCCGGGAGGAGCTGGATGTGCTGATCCCCCGGAAAGAGAATGAACTGGCACAGGCGGCGCAAAACCGGAGTGATGCACAGACACAGCAGGCCGCGCTGCAGGCCGCGGTGGATGCGCTGCAGAAGCAGATGGAGGAACGGAGCGCCCGGCTGACTTTCCCGGATGCCCGGACGGCCGAAGCACAGTGTCAGCAGATGCGCCGCCTGCAAAAAACGCTGGAGGAGAAGAAAGCGGGCGCCGAAAAGCGTCTGCATACCGCCCAAACCAGCCGGGCGGCGACCGGAGCGGTCATTGAGCGGCTGCGGAAACAGCTGGCAGAAGGTACCGCAGGCGATGTGACGGCGCTGGAAGCCCGCCAGAAAGAACTGAGGGCACAGCAGGAAGCGCAGCAGCAGCAGGACAAGCTGCTGTTCGCCCGCATTGAGGCCAATGTCCGGACGCAGCGCAGCATTACACAAAATGCAGCAGAAAAAGAAAAGCTGGATGCCGAACAGCGCTGGATGAAGGAACTGTCGGACACCGCCAACGGTAACGTATCCGGGCAGCAGAAACTCATGCTGGAGACTTATGTACAGCGGACCTACTTCGACCAGATTCTGGCGCGGGCCAACCTTCGTCTGCGGAAAATGTCCGGCGGACAATATGACCTGAAACGCCATGTCAACAGCGAAACGGAAGGCCGGCAGGGTCAGCAGGGACTGGATCTGGACATCATCGACCACATCAATGCCACCGAACGCAGCGTCAACACCCTTTCCGGCGGCGAAGCGTTTCTGGCCTCGCTGTCGTTGGCACTGGGACTGTCCGATGAGGTGCAGACGACCACCGGTATTCATCTGGATACCATGTTTGTGGACGAAGGCTTCGGCTCGCTGGACTCCGAAGCGCTGAACAAGGCCTACGGCGCGCTGAACGGTCTGACCGAGGGCAACCGGCTGGTGGGCATCATTTCCCATGTGGCCGAACTGAAAGAGCGCATCGACAAGCAGATCATCGTCACGAAAACGAGATCCGGGGGCAGCACCGCCCGGATCTGCGTGGAATAAGAAAGGAGTCATTATGCAGCTTTCCATTCCGTCCGGCTGTGCCTGCGGCCGGATACATCCTCAATTTCACAGCCGGATCATCACCGGAAGCGGAGTGCTCCGGCAGCTGCCGGAACAGATCCGTGCATTGAACGGCCACCGGGTGTTCCTGCTGGCCGATACCCGCACCGATGAAGCCGCCGGACAGCAGGTCCGCACGATACTGTCGGCGGCGGGCATTCCCTGTCACAGTCATATTTACAGCGAATACCCCCTGCACCCCAACGAGGCCACCGTCGGGGCGGCGGTGATGTATTTTGACCCTGCCTGCGACGTGATCGTGGCGGCAGGCTCCGGCGTACTCAACGACACCGGCAAGCTGCTGGCGCACCTGACCGGGCGCCCGTACATCATCGTGGCGACCGCACCGTCGATGGACGGCTATGCTTCTGCCAGTTCTTCCATGGATCGCGACGGGCTGAAAGTCTCTCTGCCGAGCAAATGCGCCGACGTGATTCTCGGCGATACCGAGATCCTCCGGCAAGCTCCGGCGTAAATGCTTGCGGCGGGACTGGGGGATATGCTTGCCAAATACATCAGCATCTGCGAATGGCGCATTGCCCACATCATCACCGGAGAATATTACTGCGAAGCCGTCGCGGACATGGTACGGCAGGCGCTGGAGGTGTGCATGAGCCATGCCGACGGCCTCCTGCGTCGGGAACCGGAAGCGGTGGAGTCCGTGTTCCGGGGGCTGGTCATCGGCGGTGCCGCCATGTACTTCGCCGGGGTATCCCGCCCGGCCTCCGGTGTGGAGCATTATTTTTCCCATCTGATGGATATGCGGGCGCTGGAATTCGGCCTGCCTGCGCGGCTCCACGGCATCCAATGTGCCGCCGGGACGCTGCGTGCACTGGAACTGTATGAGCGGGTGAAAACCATCACACCCGACCGCGCGAAGGCATTGGCCCATGCTCAGGCATTTGATTACGGTGCGTGGGCGCAGGAACTGCGGCGCTTTCTGGGCCGCGGTGCCGGGGCGATGATCGCGCTGGAGCAAAAAGAGGGCAAATATGACCTCACCGCCCACCAACAGCGGCTGGAGGTGATCCTTGCCCGCTGGAACGACATCCGTGCCGTGATGGACGAGGAACTGCCGTCCGTGACGGACATCCGGTGTCTGCTGAAAAAGCTGGACATCCCGCCGATGGAAGAAATGGGGCTGGATGGCACCAAGGCTGTCACCGCATTCCACGCGACCCGCGACATCCGGGACAAATACGTTCTGTCGCGGCTGGTGTGGGATCTGGGGGCGGAAGACGCGCTGTGATATTTCCGGATATCCTCGTGCCGCCGGAAAAATAATTTCAAAAAAATTTCCGAAAAAAATGGCGTTTTATCATGCGAAAGTCCAAAAAATCGCATGGTGGCGCCATTTTTTGCATCAAAAAAATTTTTCAAAAAATTTCGGAAAAAGTGTTGACAAATCGGGAAACACCTGCTATAATAACAATCGTTGCAGCGAACGAGATACGAACGAAACGACGACGACGCAACAAGGCGATGGCCCGGTAGTTCAGTTGGTTAGAACGCTAGCCTGTCACGCTAGAGGTCGACGGTTCGAGCCCGTTCCGGGTCGCCATTTATATGCTGCTATGGCTCAGTAGGTAGAGCACGTCCTTGGTAAGGACGAGGTCACGCGTTCGAATCGCGTTAGCAGCTCCAAGCCGGAAAGACAAATTGTCGTTCCGGCTTTTTTCTATTCTGAATACATGATATTTTATCATTTTGAGATACATCGGATTGATTCCATGAACAGGGGAGCGTACATATGGCAACGAGAAGAAGAAAAAAGAGAGTAAGCACCAAGACCAAGATCGCCCGCGCGGTATT
>JAFTRF010000047.1 GCA_017462405.1 Clostridia bacterium
GAATGCCTTCTTGTTCTGTGCAATTGTCTTCAAAGACTCTTTTGCCGTTGCCATCCAGCATTCCCTCCCTTTCTTTGGAACTCTGTCATGCCATTATAGCAGAGTGCATGTAAAAAATCAATCGTTTTTTGCAAAAAGATACAAAAAGTTTACAATCAAAACTCCCCACGGCCTTCCAGCGCCCGTGACAGCGTGACTTCGTCCGCATACTCCAGATCTCCGCCCACCGGGATACCATAGGCCAGCCGTGTAACCTTGATGCCCAGTGGCTTGATCAGCTTGGACAGATACATCGCCGTCAATTCGCCCTCTACGGTAGCGTTGGTAGCCATGATGACTTCCTTCACCTCGCCGGATTTCAGGCGGTCGAGCAGCTCATTGATATAGATGTCATCCGGACCAATGTCATGCACCGGCGAAATGGTACCGTGCAGCACATGATACCGTCCCTTGAATTCACCGGTACGCTCCAGCGCAAAGACATCGCGCGGATCCTCTACTACACAGATGGCTGACACATCCCGGCTTTCATCGGTACACAACGTGCAGCGTTCCCGGTCCGCAAAGTTTTTGCAGACATCACAGTAGCGGATCTGTTCGTGGGCTTCGGTGATGGCTTTTGAGAATTCTTCCGCCTTGGCCTTCGGCATCTGCAACACATGGTATGCCAGCCGCTGGGCCGTTTTGTGCCCGATGCCGGGCAACCGCTGAAATTGCTCAATGAGCCGGGTCAGCGGCAATACCTGATAGGATGCCATCTCAGAACAACCCCGGAATATTCATGCGGCCGGTAATGGCGCCCATCTTCTGTTCCTTGTCCTGTGCAGCCTTGCGCAGGGCTTCATTGACTGCCGCCATGACCAGATCGGCCAGCATCTCGGCGTCATCTGGATCAACAACTTCGGGATCGATCTTGATGGAAGACACTTCCATGGTACCCATGACCGTTGCAGACACCGCATTGCCGCCAGCGGTCGCCGTGTATTCCGTTGCTTCCAGTTCCGCAGTGGCCGCGGCCATCTGCTCCTGCATCTTCTGTGCCTGACGAGCCAGCGTGTTCATATCGGCGCCGCCGCCACCGTATCCTTTGGGCAATCTTGCTTTCATGTGAAAAACCGTCCTTTTTATTTAATATTTTACAAGTGTATTACTGTTCTTCCTGTGTTTCCGGCAAAGTTTCTGTGAGCGGAATGTCCATTTCACGAGCCATAGCCGCAATCCGATCCAATGGATCTGCTTCCGGCTTTTTCTGCGCTGCCGAGCCCTTGTAGGGTCCCAGCTTATAGGTCTTTCCGGTCACGCTCCGGATAGCATCCCGCATCTTGTCCTTTTGGGCGGGGATGTTCCGCAGCATTTCGAATGCCATGCTGTTGGGGGCGTCAATCAAGCAGTATTTGCCATCGATGAATGCCCGCGAGCCATGCATATAGGCAGCCAGACTGGGCGACAGCGTATGCAATGCCTCCAGCACCTCGGCCCACTGCGCCATTTCCTCCGTCTGGATCGGCGCCGGCAGGCCCTCCATCGAAGGAGCCGGCATCGGCTCGGTCGTTTCTACGGCCTTTTTGGAGCGTTTCCGGGCAGGCGGATCCTCCTCGGAGGCAGCCGGTGCAGCCGCTGCCTTGATTTCTACCTTGCGCAGATCCTGCTCCACCTGTTCCAGCCGACGCACCACAGCATCTCCGGCCGTATCCAGTTCGGGACTGCACAGGCGGATCAGGGTCACTTCCATTTCCACGCGGCGGTTGCTGCCCATATTCATCCGCTCCAGACATTGCTGCAGCTGAGTCATGACGTGCAGTACCGCAGGCAATGTAAATTCGTGCGCCTGTCGTTCGATGATGGCGCGCTCTTCGTCTCCGGCCATGATCAGCGTACCGGGATCGCGCATGGTTTTATACAACATGATGTTGCGGAAATGCGAAATCAGTTCCTCGCACAGTCGCGCCATATCTTTAGATGCGCTGTGCAGGGTGTCTACTTTCTCCAGCAACGTGGTCAGATCCTGCTTTGCTACGGCATCCGCCATGGCGCACAGGTGATCGTTGCCCGCCAATCCGGCGGCATCGGTCACGACCTGCGTGGTAATGTGGCGGCTGCGTCCCATGCACTGATCCAGCAGCGACAATGCATCACGCAGTGCGCCGTCGGCCAATCGCGCAATAAGCAGACCGGCTGCCCGGTCCAGTTCCGCATTTTCCTGTGTGCATACATATTCCAGCCGGTCCGCAATGGCTTCCGGTGCGATCCGGTGAAAGTC
>JAFTRF010000048.1 GCA_017462405.1 Clostridia bacterium
ACAGGCATTTTTGCAGTCGCAGATCGGAACCGAAGCCGAGGTATTGTTTGAAACTGCCAACGGTACCGATGAATATACCGGCTTTGCGCCCAATTACGCATCGGTGCGTGTCCGCTCGGACGAAGTGCTGACCAACTGCCTGCGCCGTGTCCGGATCGTGGGTGCTGACGCACAGGGCTGCATCGGGGAACTCATCGGCTGAACAAAATAGACGAAAAAGAAAGAGCAATCGTATGAGGCCTGCGGCCCGCTGCGATTGCTCTTTTTGTTGATTATGATTCAGTTTTTGTAGCCGACGTAAGTCCAGTCGCTCTTGTATTTGCTGGGATCGTTTTGCTCGGTCAGCGTGGGGAAATGAAGATCTCCGACCAACTGAGCGACGGTCAGTTCCGTATAATCGCCGGTAGTGAACATCTGCCATTCATTCATCCGCCGACGGAACAGACCCAGCCAGAATTTGCCGCCGGCCCGCGACTGCTTGCCGAATGCGTAACGCAGCTGGGTGGGGTTGATGGCCGATGCATTGGGCGTGTTCAGCAGCAGCGTTTTCAGCTGGAAAGAATAATGCGTCCAGCAATATTGTCCCATATTGTATGTAAAACTGGTCAGCGCATCAAATTGAGATTGCGTAAGATAAATCCGGTTTTTCAGCATAAAATCGCTGGTAAATTTGCCGTAGGTCATATTGATCCGGTTGCACAGCAGCGCCCACGATTCTTCCTGTGTCTGGTAGTTGTAAAACGTGTCCTTTTCAAACAGTGCGTGGCCGTAACCGATGGTAGGCACATTCACGACATCGTAATACAACGAAGAAAAATAGCCTTCATACTGCGTCAGAAATTGCAGCAACTCCGTCGATGCATACCAGTTGCGCAGTTCACCGTTACAACGGGACATATAATCCATGCAGACATAACCGGTGATGCCGTTGTAGGTGACCTTGCCCCAATACATAGTGGGATCGGCGGTAATCAGTTCTTCCACGGTCAGCAGGGTGGAATAGGGAATAGTCAGAAACAATTCGGAGTCAATGCCGGGGCCGGCGCGCAGATTCAGTGCGGCCGTCGTGACATATTGCGGATTGTCACTCTTTTCAACGACAGTATCGGGGGAGACATATGTATCAAACGAATAGGAACCGCAATCTACGGCATATTTACCGGCAGAATCGAAGGTCAGGGGAATCCGCCAGATGTTTACCTTGCGGCCGTCGGCTTCCTTCGGCGTGAAAGTGGCGTTTTCAGCATTGACCTGCAGCGTACGGACGGTGGTGCCGGAAGCATTTTTCAGTGCAACGGTGAAATTGTCGTACAACGGATTTGTAATCAGTACCAGTTCGGTGGCTGCGCCGGCTTTCGGGTTGTTGCTCTCCAGATAGGCGGCAGTGACCGGTTCGGGTGCAGTGACTGTAATGGTGCAGTATGCGGCGGCACCAGTTCGGGTCACGGCGGCAATCGTTGCGGTACCTTCGCCGACGGCCTCGATGAATCCCTTGCGGACAACGGCAACGGAAGCATCGCTGGTGGTCCAGATCAGTTCCGTAGGCAGCGCGGATTTTTTATAGTTGTACAGCGTCTTGCCTTCGGGCAAGGTGCTTTTGCTCAACGGCAGCGACAGCGTGGGATCCAGCACATATACCATGCAGGAGGCAGTGTAGCGGCCGTTCCCGGACTCTGCATAAATCATTGCGGAACCGGAGGAGCGGGCCTTCAGTACACCGTCGGTGACGGTAACTACGGAAGGGTCGCTGCTGCGCCATTGAATGGTGCCGGATGCGTCTCCGGTCGTTTCTGCTTTCAGGGTCGTCGATGCACCGGTCTGCAACGCAGTAACCCGGAGATCCAGCGCCAGACTGCCCGTCTGCGCTTCGCCGCTTACCTCAATGATCCAATGCTCATACACGGATGAGGAACCGGATTCAGCAGCATAGACCACAGCAGTACCGGCAGAGTGGGCGGTAACCCGTCCGGAGGCATCCACCGATGCGACCGACGGGGCGCTGGAAAACCAGACGGCATTGTGTGTCAGATCGGGGGCCGTCAGCACAGTAGTTTCCGAAAGGGACATATGGATCTGCCGGAATCCGGCCTCGGTCACGATGCCCTCCGAAAATGTGGCGGCACGGGCGGTACAAGGA
>JAFTRF010000049.1 GCA_017462405.1 Clostridia bacterium
GCCGATGGTGGGCGTACCCAGCACAGCACAGGGCAAACCGTCCAGTTCAATATGAAGCCGGTCCCGCAAAACGGACAACCGCGCCCGCCGCCGGGTGCCGGTATAAACGGTGCAGATGATACCGCCGGGCAGACGCGCTGCGGCCACCCGTACGTCCAGTTCGGTCTGCAGAATCGTACCGATGACCCGGAATCCGTCGTGAAACAGACCGGACAACTGTTCTGCACAGGCGCAGGGCTGTCCTTGAGCATCATACACCTGAAACAGCACCGTGTGGCCGCTTTCGGGGGAGACGCAGGTGTCTTGCAACAGAAATAATTTCATGAATACTGCGCTCCTTTCGGGATGTCATTGCGGTTTGCGGAAAATTTCGATGAGAAATTCGATGTCGGTCTTCAGTTCCGGCAGATCGTGCAGACGGTGCATGGAACGGGGGTCGGTACGGTAAGCATAAGGGGTCATGGCCAGCAGATCAATAGCCTGATCGGAGGTCAGCCGGATTGTGTGGGAGATGCGGCGCACCTCCACCGGCTGCAGCACCGTGGGCACCTCGCTTTTCTCGTCGTTTTTATAGGGATGGTCGTACAATACCTGTTTGAGCCCGTACAGGTGCGCCTTGCCTGGAATCACACGGATCAGTACCCCACCGGGCTTCAATACGCGGGTCAGCTCGCCGTCGCAGTAAGGTGCAAAGCACAGTAATGCGAGGTCAAAGGCATTGTCCGGAGCGGGAATGCGGAAAGCGCTGGCGACAGCAAACTCCGTGGGACAATTCTTCCGTGCGGCCATTTTGACACCGTGTTTGGAAATGTCGAAACCGGCAATCTGCGGCTGACGGTCGTGATCCTGCAGCATATCCAGCAGAAAATGTGTGTAATAGCCTTCGCCGCAGCAGCAATCAAGCACCTTGGGGGCTTGAGGTGTATAGTCAAGGGCTGCTTGTCCGATGGCCTTTGCCAACGGTGCATAAAATCCGTAAGTCAGAAACCGCCGCCGGGCGCGGAGGCAATCTGCGTCGTCACCGGGTTCACGGCTGTTTTTCTGATTGGACAGCAGAAGGTTGACATAGCCTTTGGATGCACGATCAAAGCTGTGCTCCTTAGGACAGGAATAGGACTGCGGATTGATTTCCAATGCGCCACCGCAGACCGGGCAGCAAAACAACGAACTCATAAAGAGGAACACCACCTTGAAAATAAAATCAGATCGTTTCTGTGTTTATTATACCCTCTTTGACACCATTGCGCAAGGGAAATTTGTAAAAATCAGATTTATGCAAAAAACTTGACTTTATAATAATGATATCATATAATAAACTCAAAGGGGGAAGGGCAATGACAAAAGGCAAAATGAAAAAAATACTGCAAATTGCAAAACGGGTGCTGGTCGTCGGTGGATTTCTGCTGATTGCGGCGGCTGGCATCGGATATTTTTCCGGTATGGACCAGTCCGGGTCGGTGAATGTACAGCAGCCCCTGCCGGACGCCGTCACGGAGTTCAGCTATCCAGCGGTACTGGACACTTGCGAATGGTATCGGATGGGGACAGGATTGGTGGAATTTTATCCATTGGAGGATCAACTTACAAAAATCGTAGACGAAATGACAACGGAGCAGAAAAAATGGACCATGATGGTGGTCCACGCCGGGACCAGCCGGAACACCCCGTGGGGCAAACCGGAGGGCAGCAAAGAGTATATTCTGCTGCCGGCATGGGAAAAACAGGAGGGTATCTATTGGAAACGACAGATTTCAGAATTTTCGGTCCGCACCGACTGTGAGATTCTGGAAATTCTGTACGGCGACGGCAAGA
>JAFTRF010000050.1 GCA_017462405.1 Clostridia bacterium
CCGACCACCGGCACCATGACCACATACAGCGCCGTGATGAATCCGCTGCGCCCGGAGGAGGCCACTGCGTCCGGATAGGCGGTGATGCCCGATTGCTGGAATCCGGCCGCCACAAACATGACCACACCGCACGCAATGCCGCCCATCAGCAGGTGACGGCGGTCCGCTTTCGCCGCTGGCAGCAGCGATTCCCGGCGCAGGCGTCCGCGCACCAGCAGGAACCCCAGCAGAGCCACGGTTGCGATCCACGATCGCAGACAATTGAAGGTAAACGGCTCCACACGGTCTGCCGCAGAGGACTGCGCCACAAACGCAAAGCCCCAGATGGCTGCCGCCAGCAGCAGACACAGGCTGCCTTTGATTTTCTGATACATGAGATTCATTCCATTTCTGAGTAAATTTTGGCTCCGGACAGGAGGATTCTGGATGCTCCGGTTCAAGCAGCCCTCTCCGTCAAAAATCAAAGATTTTTGCCACCTCTCCCGGAGGGAGAGGCAAGTGGGCTGGGCGGAAAAGAGCGCCTTGCCCGTAGTTTTAACAAGGCCAACTCGTTCTCCCCTTTAGGCAAGGGGGACCTTGACAAGCCGGACATTTCGCCGACCTTGTAAAATCACGGTGTAGAATTGCGGACCATTGACCTCCCTTGCCTAAAGGGAGGGGGACCATGTTCGTCAGAACATGGTGGAGGGATACTGCCCGTCAGCCAGCTTGGTGCACAGGAGACCATTGCCCTATTGTACCACACTTCCGGGCTCAATGCAAGGCTGCGCTGCATACAAAAATGCAGAAGAACACTTGCAATTGCACCGGAAATATGATAGAATAATCAAACAGCACATAAACGGCATCGTCCGTTTCTGATATGAAAGGCGGCATAAACCATGGAATACAAAATTTCCAACCGGATGAAGGACATGAAAGGTTCCGCCATCCGTGAGATTTTCAAGGTAGCAGGCGACCCCTCCTACATTTCGCTGGCCGGCGGCAACCCCGCCCCGGAGCTGTTCCCCTCGTCGGCACTGGCCGGCATCGCGGCGGAACTGCTGGAAAATGAGCCGGTGCTCTCCCTGCAGTACGGCGTGACCGAAGGCTACAAGCCTCTGCGCGAAGCCATCCGCGCCCGGCTGATGCGCATCGAAAACATCGGCACCCCCGATGACGATGTGCTGATCGTGTCCGGCGGTCAGCAGGCCATCGACCTGACCACCAAGTGCCTCATCAACGAGGGCGACACCGTCATCGTGGAAGAACCCAGCTTCATCGGCGCACTGAACACCTTCCGTTCCTACGGCGCCAAGCTGGCCGGCGTAGCCATGGACAACGAAGGCATGAAACCGGAGGATCTGGAGCGTGCCATCGCTGAAAACCCCAACGCAAAAATCATTTACACCATTCCCACCTTCCAGAATCCGATGGGCGTGACCATGACGATCGAGCGCCGTAAGGCCGTCTACGAAATCGCCAAGAAGCACGGCCTGATCATTCTGGAAGACAACCCCTACGGTGAGCTGACCTTCGACGGCACCAAGGTGCCGACCATCAAGTCGATGGATACCGACGGTGTAGTCGTGTACTGCGGCTCGTTCTCCAAGATCCTGGCACCCGGCCTGCGCGTCGGCTTCGTGTGCGGTCCCGCAGCACTGCTGCAGAAACTCGCTGTGGCCAAGCAGGGCTCCGACGTGCATACGCCCATGCTGACCCAGCTGCTGGCACATGAATTCATGAAGCAGTACGACATCGACAGCCTGATCGTGGAAATGCGGAATCTGTACCGTCACAAGTGCCAGGTGATGCTCGACGCCATCGAGCAGTATTTCCCGGCCGGTGTGACGCATACCACGCCGAACGGCGGTCTGTTCATCTGGTGCGACCTCGGTGAAGGTGTCGATACGCAGAAGCTGGCCGCACTGGCGACGGAGCGCAAGGTCGTTTACGTGCCCGGCGCAACCTTCATGACCGACATGAGCAAGCCTTGCTCCGGTCTGCGGCTGAATTTCTCCACCATGCCTGATGCGCGCATTGTAGAGGGCATCCGTATTCTGGGCGAAGTGTTCCACGACGCACTGAAGAAGTAATCGCACAACAACACAAGAAAGATACCTCCGGTCTGCGGACGCCTGCGTGGGCACCGTACAGCCGGAGGTATTTTTTGTGGTGTATGAGACGGTATGGCTATGGTTTAATTCAACAAAATCACAATTTTGTTTAATTCGAAATGACGGGGTCCTTTTTGCGGGCTTATGCTTCGGCGGTCAGATGGAACGTGATGGACGAATAATCTTCCTTGATCGTCGGGACAGCCAATCCGGCGGTCATCAGCGCACGACCGGTCAGGCTGTACGGCTTACCGCTGATGCGGTAGCGCCGGTCGGGGTCCAGTCCACGGAGCCGCACGACCAGTTGATAGGCACTGCACTCGGCGCGCAGCCGCACGCAGGTCAGCAATGCTTCGTGCTTGTCCGGCGACACAAAGATCCACGCCGCGCAGGGGCTGTCCCCGGACGGCATCGCCAGCCGATGGAAGCTACCGGTATAAATCAGTTCGCTGTATTGCTTGTATTCCGCGACCTGACGGCGGACTTCGTCTTTCTCGTCGTCGCTGAGCTTGCACAGATCCAGCTCATAGCCGAAGGTGCCCATCAGCGCGACATCGCCGCGCGTCCGCAGCGGCGTGGTGCGCCCGGTGCCGTGATTGGGACAGACGGACACATGGCTGCCCATCGACCGGACGGGATAGCCGAACGAGGTCCCCAGCTGAATGTCCAGACGGTTTGCCGCGTCGGTGTTGTCGCTGCACCAGATCTGCGGCGAATAATACAGCATACCGACATCGAACCGGCCGCCGCCGCCGGAGCAGCCCTCCAACAGCAGGTCGGGGAATTCCTGCAGGATACGCTCCAGCAAATCGTACACGCCCAGCATATAACGGTGATACACCTCGCCCTGTCGGTCGGACGGCAGAAGCGCGGACCACACGTCCGACAGGTGACGGTTCATGTCCCATTTCACATAGGCGATGTTTGCACTGTGCAAAATAGCAGACATGGCATCAAACAGGTAATCCCGTACATCCGGGCGGGACATATCCAGCACCAACTGCATCCGGCTGTATACCGGAGGCCGTCCGGGAATGGTCAGCGCCCAATCGGGGTGCGCGCGGAACAGATCGCTGTCCTCGGACACCATTTCCGGCTCGAACCAGATGCCGAATTTCAGCCCCAGCCCGTTGATCCGGTCGACCAGCGCCTTCAGGCCGCCATGCAGGCGGTTTTCGTTGACGAACCAGTCGCCCAGACCGGTGCAATCGTTATTGCGGACGCCAAACCAGCCGTCGTCCATGACCAGCATCTCAAGGCCGAGTTCCTTGGCCTGTTTTGCGATGTCGAACAGCTTTTCTTCGTCAAAATCAAAATAAGCGGCTTCCCAGCTGTTGACCAGCACCGGCGGACGGCGGTCGCGCCACGGTCCGCGCATGACGTGTGTCTGAATCAGCCGATGCAGGCGGTTGGACAGCGCGTCAAAGCCCTCGGCGCTGTAACTCAGAATCACCTGCGGGGTCTGGAATTCGTCGCCGGGTTCCAGCGTCCAGCGGAAACCCTGTGGATGGATGCCCATCACCAGACGGGTCTGGATGAGCTGGTCGACCTCGGCCTGCGCCATGAAATTGCCGCTGTACACGAAGGACAAGCCGTAGCAATTGCCGTGCGTTTCATCTGCGCTGGGATCGCACACGATCCAGAACGGGTTGTACTGGTGGCTGGACGCACCGCGGGTGCTGTCGATGCGGAACTTGCCGTGATGCAGCGGCGTGCGCTGCATCACGCGCTCTTTGGCGTGCATTCCGTAGAAAATAATGGCGTCGTGCGCGTCCGGCACCTGAAAATCGACACAGCAGGACCGTGCCCGGTGCAGAATCACCTTGTCCTTGCAGGCATTGCGGATGCGCGCGCTGCGGACGATGACGTCGCAGGCTTCGATCACGCCGTATTCCAGCACGACCTCCAGCCCGGTGGTCGCATCGCGGAGCAATACCTCCAGCGTCTCCCCCGCGTTTTCATCGGCATAAACGCCCGGCAGCCCGGTCGGGACGGTCAGCCCCGGGCGCACCGCGCAGGACACGTAGCGCAGGTCGGCACCCCGGCTGCCGTCGGCGTATTCGCACTCCAGGCAGCTTTCGCGGTAGTCGCCCAGTCCGAAGGTGCTGTATTCCTGCGGCAACAGGTCCGTGGAGAAATCCCGCCGGGGGCGGACGTCCGCCTGCACACCGGCAAAGCCCAGCCCCCGGTACTGGATCAGATACCGGAGATCGTCCTCCACCCGCGCACCGTAG
>JAFTRF010000051.1 GCA_017462405.1 Clostridia bacterium
CGCCGTAGCGCCGGGCCGCCTCACCGATGAGGGACGGATTCCGGATAGCACCGGAATTGACGCTGACCTTGTCGGCGCCGCATTTCAGCACCCGATCAAAGTCCGCGACGGTATTGATGCCGCCGCCCACAGTCAGCGGAATAAATACGCTGCGGGCCGTTTCGCACAGGATATCGGTAAACAGTGCGCGCCCCTCGGCGGAAGCGGTGATGTCGTAGAACACCAGCTCGTCTGCGCCGCAGCGGCTGTAATATTTCGCCAGCTCCACCGGAGAGGACACGTCCGCCAGCCCGGCAAAGTTGACGCCTTTGACTACCCGTCCGTTTTTGACATCCAGACAGGGAATGATTCGTTTCGTAATCATTTCGCTACCTCAATGGCTTTCGCCAGGTCAATGGCCCCGGTGTAGTACGCCTTGCCGATGATGGCACCGTACAGGTCCATCTTCCGCAGGGCCGCCACCTCGTCCAGCGTGGACACGCCGCCGGAGGCGATGATCTGCATCTTTACGGTATCCGACAGCGTCTTGTACAGGGCACGGTTGGTGCCGCGCATGGCACCGTCTCTGGAAATGTCGGTGACGATCATGGTGGACACACCCAACGCTTCCATCCGGCGGCAGAATTCCATGCCGTCGGCACCGGTGCGCTCCGTCCATCCTTTGATGGCCACCTGCCCGTCCCGCAGGTCTGCACCCACGGCGATGTGGTCGCCGTAACGTTTGACGGCCTCCTCCACAAAGCCTGGCTCGGTAACGGCGGCGGTACCGAGGATCACCCGGTTTACGCCGATCTCCAGATAGTCTTCAATAGTGCGCAGGGTGCGGATACCGCCGCCCAGTTCCGTGAACAGCTTCGTTTCCGCAACCACCCGGCGGATGGTGTCTTTGTTCGGGGTACCACCGCTCCGGGCACCCTCCAGATCCACCATGTGCAGGAACGACGCGCCCTTTGCCCGGAAATCCGCTGCTACGGCAGCCGGGTCGGTGTTGTACACGGTCATCTGGTTGTAATCGCCCTTGTACAGCCGGACGGCACTGCCGCCGAACAGGTCAATGGCCGGAAAAATATTCATGGGTTCTCCCCCTTTTCGTATTCACAAAAGGCCCGCAGGATGGCAAGCCCCACTTCGCCGCTTTTTTCCGGATGGAACTGACAGCCCATGACGTTGCCACGCGCCACGGCTGCGGTCAGCGGTGCGCTGTATTCCGTTTCGGCAATGACGCTGTCCGCGCAATCGGCGGCATAGTACGAATGGACAAAATAAACGTAATCCCCTTCCGACAGATAGCGGAACAGCGGATGCTTTTTCGGAAAATGCAGGGCATTCCAGCCGATGTGGGGAATTTTCAGTCCGGGATCGATGACTTCCGCGATGGGGCGCACCACACCGGGAATCAACCCCAGACCGGGATGGTCGCCGTACTCCAGACTGCGGTCAAACAGCAGCTGCATTCCGAGGCAGATGCCCATCAGCGGCACACCAACCGCGGCACGCTCCCGCAGTACCTCATCCAGACCGGTCGCACGCAGTTTGGCGGCGGCATCCTCAAAAGCGCCCACGCCGGGCAGAATGATGCGGTCGGCGCGCC
>JAFTRF010000052.1 GCA_017462405.1 Clostridia bacterium
CGTGATTGCATCGGCGGCGGCAGACCGGACCGTCCGGGAACAGTTGTATGCAGATACCATCCGGGCGTATCTGTCCGGGGTGACGGATGCCAACGGCGTGAGCCTGCTGTATATGGGACGATACCCGGAGGTGAAATAATGTACAGCGATACCGTAACATTGTTCAACCGTAAGCCGGGCAGTGACGGTGACACGTGGTACCCCACGGTACTGCAGAATGTGCATCTGAACATGGACAAGGCGGCAATCCGGGCGAAATACGGCGAGGGGAACGACCACCGGGCATTGCTCCACGTGCCGTATGTCCGGGCGGATGCACAGCGGTGCATTGCCGGAAAAGTGTGGCTGCCGTCGAAAGCATGGCAGGCGCAGAATACCCCGGAAACGTCGCTGACCTTTGCTACCGGGAATGCATTCGACTTCTTCTGGGTGGGCGAATGGGCAGATGCCGCACCAATCACAGACGCGGATTACCTCAGCGACGGCGGCTTTTACGGCTATATGAACCGGGTACACGATGACGTGTACGCGGTCACCGCCGTAAGCGGCCCGTACAGCGTGATTCCGCATTTCGAGGTGATGGGGCAGTGAGTACGGAGAACTTCCGCAGCCTGAAATACAAATTCAACTATGACCAGACCATCGAGGGCGAAATGAGCATTGATCTGGGGCGGTTTGAGGGACAGTTTTCCGGAGCGCAGTTTCTGCTGGATTCCATGGTGATGACCGATATGAGTCCCTTGATGCCGAAGCAGACCGGAGAATTTATCAACGTGACCAAGGCCATGTCCGCCGCCATTGCCGGTTCTGGTACGGTGGTTGCGGCGGCACCGCCCTTCGGTCGTTTTCTGTATCACGGCAAGACGATGGTAGACCCCGACACCGGCTCCACTTGGGCGCGGAAGGACGTCAAAAAGGTGCTGGTCAGCCAATACGCCGGGAAAACCACGGCAAAGGAAAACCTTGATTTTTCCAAGGGTGCGCATCCGGACGCACAGGCGGAATGGTTTGAAGCAGCGAAAAAGCAGCACAAGGACGATTGGGTCCGGATGGTGAAAAAGGTCGCAGGAGGTGGTACTAATGGCAGATAATACGACGCCCATCGGTGTGGATGCATCGGGGCATACGATTCTTACGAAAGCGGTGCTTGCACTGCTGAATGCATTTCCGGGACTGAACGGCCGGACGGTGCATTTTGAAGAACTGAGCGCAGACGGCGGCATTGCGTTTTCCGCCAACAACGGTGCGCTGATCATGAAGGAGCGGGTCAGCATCACGGGGCGCACCCGGCAGACCTGCCAGTATCCGTTTTACGTGGTGTACCGGAGCAACAGCACCCGGACATTTCAGGCACTGGCGGCGCAGACGTTTCTGGATACGATGGGGAAGTGGCTGTGCGGAGAACCGGCGATCATCAATGGGGAGACGGTACGGCGGACGGGCTTTCCGGTACTGGATGGCAGCCGCACCATCACCAAGATTACCCGTTCCAATTCCTACGGGCTGACCCCGGCCGCCAACGGCGTGCAGGACTGGCTGTTGCCGGTCACGGTGCAGTATACCAACGAATTTGATGCTTAACAAACGAAAGGATGAAGTGCCATGAAGGCAGAGAGAAAATATCTGGCGCATTACATCGATGCCGCCTTTGACACGACTGGCGCAGCGGCAAGCTATGTGCGGCTGGGCACCGATCTGGAGGAGTATGCCGAGGAGCTGAACCCGGACGTGACCTCCACCAAGAATATTCTGGGCGAAAACTCCGTGCGGCACAACGGCTACGAGATTTCTTCCACGGTAGAGCCGTTCTATTATGCGTACGACGATGCGCTGGCAGAGAAGCTGATGGAGCTGGCCATGACCCGCGCCACCGGCGACAAGTGCAAAACGACCAAGGTGGACGTGCTGCTGAAGCCCGGCGACACCGCAGATGCTGCACCGACGGTAGTATGGGCGTATCGGGAGGACGTGTATGTGGTGCCGTCCAGCGTGGGCGGTGACACCTCCGGTGTGCAGGTGCCCTTTACCATCCACAACGCAGGCAACCGGGTCAAGGGTACGTTCGACATCTCCACCAAGAAGTTCACGGCGGAGACCGCGTGATCCGGAAAGACAGGTGATGCACAATGGCGACGAAAATCAATACCGGGCTGAACTCCGGTCTGATGAAATTTACCTTTACCGATACGGACGGGGACGTAATTGCCTCGTTCCGGCTGAATCCCACCGACGTCCGGCTGGCGAAGCGGTGTGAGGAAACACAGGCCTATTTCCGGGAACTGTCGCAGAAGCCGCAGGACGGCGATGCGGACGGGCTGTACCGCTTCAATGCGGAACTGGAGGAGAAAATCTGCACGATGCTGGGCTACAATGCCCGTGAGACGCTGTTCTGTGAACTGTCGGCAACGACGGTTCTGCCGGACGGCGATATTTTTGCCGTGAAGGTGCTGGAAACGGTGGCGCAGGCCGTGGAGCCGGAAGTGAAGAAGCGTGCCGCGGCCATGGAAAAAGCGGTGGCCAAGTACACCGAAAAATATGAATCTTGATCTGTACACGCTCCCGGAGCATCTGGACATCGGTGGACGTGCATATCGCCTGCGGACGGATTTCCGGGCGGTGCTGGATGTGCTGACCGGCATTCAGGACCCGGAACTGGACGAATGGGGACAGGCCTGTGTGATGATCCGCATCATGCTGCCGGAATGGAGAGATCTTCCGGTGGATTTTTATCCGGAGGCCTGCGAGAAGATCAGCGCGTTTATTGATTTCGGCATGGAGCCGGAGCAGGAACAAAGCCCCCGGCTGATGGACTGGCGGCAGGATGCACCGATTCTGATTCCGGGCATCAACAAAGTCGCCGGCAAGGAAATCCGTGCGGAACGTGACCTGCATTGGTGGACTTTCATGGCGTACTATCTGGAAATCGGAGAGGGCGTATTTTCGTACGTGGTAGGCATCCGGGACAAACAGGTAAAGCACAAGAAGCTGGACAAGGAAGAACGGGAATTTTACCGCAAAAACAAATCCATGGTAGACCTGCACACTACGGTGCGGGAAGAAATCCGGCAGGAAAAAGACCGGATTCTCCAATTCCTTGACGGTTGATGACAAAATCCTGCGGCTTTTGCCGTGGGATTTTTTATTTCATTGCTTATCGTTTGAGAAAGGGGGAATGAGATGGCAGACGGTCAGATTTTGATCAATACCCGGATCGATACGACCGGGATCCGGAAAGGAACGACCGCCGTCGGCAATCAGTTCGGAAAACTGGAAAGTGCCGCAAAACGATTGGGCAATGCGATCGCCGGTACGTTTGCGATCCGGCAGGTGATCGCATTCGGTAAATCGGCATCTTCTGCTGCATCGGAACTGTCGTCGGCAATGATGGGGCTGCAGAGCATCGTGGAGGGGCAGGGGCGCTCCTTTGCATCGGCGCAGGCATTCATCGACGAGTACATTCAGGACGGTCTGATCCCGGCGACCAATGCCATCACGGCATACAAAAATCTTGCGTCCCGTGGCTACGACGATGCCCAGATCCGGCAAGTGATGACCGCCCTGAAGGATGCATCCGCATTCGGACGGCAGGCATCTCTGACTATGGGCGACGCCGTACAGACGGCAACGGAAGGTCTGCGTCAAGAGAACAGCGTACTGGTGGATAACGCCGGCGTGACCAAGAACGTGGCGAAGATGTGGGAGGAATATGCCCAAAGCATCGGTACCACGGCGGACAAGCTGACCCAACAGCAGAAAATACAGGCCGAAGTGACCGGCATCCTGCAGGAAACGCGGTTCCAGACCGGAGATGCCGCCAAGGTAGCAAATACGTTTGCAGGGCAGGTGCAGCGGCTGTCCTTTGCGTTTAACGACTTCAAGGTGGCGGTCGGCAATATCATCAATCCCATCGCACAAGTACTTCTGCCAGTGCTGACGGCGGCCATCACGCAGATGACCCGGTTTGCCAATGCGGCGGCATCGGTCGTATCGGCGCTGACGGGCAAATCTGCAGGCACGGCGGCGAAATCGGCGCAAAGTATTGCGGACGGATATGCATCCGCCGCCGAAAATGCGTCCGGCCTTGCAGAAGCCTCCGAAAAAGCCGCAGAAGCGGCGAAACGCTCTGCCGCAGGATTTGACGAAATGCAGATTTTGTCGTCCGATACGGGAGCGGGCGCATCTGCAGGGAGCGTCTCCGGTGTGTCTGTGCTGCCCGATACCGTCGTGGCAGACAGCGAGGTGCAGGACAACCTGTCCCCGAAGATTCAGACGATCGTGGACAGAATCCGGGCATTGCTGGAACCGCTGCGGAATCTGGAATTTGCTCCGGCACAGGCGGCGCTTGCAGCGCTAGGGACCGCCTTTGAAACGCTGGGAACGACCATCGGGAGCGGGCTGGAATGGGCGTGGTTCAATATTCTGGTACCGCTGGCCGGGTGGACCATCGAAGAAGCCGGTCCGGCAGCGCTGGATGCATTGTCTGCGGCACTCGGAGTGATGAACAGCACGCTTGTTACCTTGCAACCACTGGGTATTTGGCTATGGGATAATTTCCTGCAACCGATAGCAGAATGGACTGGCGGGCTGATTGCGGACATCCTGACGGCCATCGCGGACGGGCTGACCGGTATCAGCAACTGGATCTCCGAGCATCAGGCATTGGTGGAGGGCATGGCGGTCACAGCGGGTATTTTCTCCGCAGCGTGGAATGCGACCACGCTGATGACATGGATCATAAACGCTGGTAGTCTCATTGGTGTGCTGAAAAACCTGGGTGCAGCTATCATGGCCGGTACGGTACTGAAGCTAAAAGATAAGGCGGTGGATTTGGCACTCATCGCGCTGTATGCCAAGGACTGGCTGGTGGCCGTCGGCGGTACGATTGCCAAACTGGCGGCAAGCACGGGCGCATGGGTTGCCAACACAGCTGCCAAGGTAGCCTCTACTGCAGCAGAGTGGGCGCAGATTGCCGCCACGACAGCGTGGAAAGTGATCTGCATCGCTGCCACGGGTGTTACAACGGCTTTTGGTGCGGCTATGGCGTTTCTTACTTCCCCGATTACCCTTGTAATTCTGGCGATTGGCGCGCTGATCGCCATCATCGTGCTGCTGGTGAAGAACTGGGACACCGTCAAGGCCACCGCCATCAAAGTGTGGGAGGCCATCAAAAAAGCATGGGGCAGTTTTACCTCGTGGTTCAGCCGTACCATCGTACAGCCGATGGTCAGCGGCTTCAAGGGTGCGGTCAACAGCGTCATCGGCTTCATCAACGGGATGATCAGCGCCGTGATCTCCGGTATCAATACCGTGCTGCGTGCGTTCAATAAGCTGTCTTTTGATATTCCGGACTGGGTGCCGGTGCTGGGCGGCAAGAAGTTCGGATTCAGCTTTCAGATGGTGACTCCGCCGAAAATCCCCTACCTCGCCCAAGGTGCCGTCATCCCGCCGAACCGGGAATTTCTTGCGGTGCTGGGCGATCAGAAGCACGGCACCAACCTCGAAGCCCCGGAAGCCCTCATCCGGAAGATCGTCCGGGAGGAGTCCGGCGGCGGAGGGGCAGACCGACCCATTGTGTTTGTGCTGAAAATCGGCAAGCGGACGCTGGGCAAGGCCGTGGTGGACAGCATCAACGAGCTGACCCGGCAAAACGGCGAGTTGGTGCTGGAATTGGGGTGAGTACATGACCTTACTGAAAATCGGAAATCTGGACGTGACGCCGTGGCTGGAGGAAAACGGGCTGTCGGTGGAGTATCAGGTGTTGTTATCTGACAAAAGCGGACGCAATGCCCGGGGAAAGAACGTGGTGGACATTGTCGCTCGGAAAGATAAAGTCATCGCCCGGTTTCGTCCGCTGGACGGCGACCAGATGCAGCAGCTGCTGGCGGCGATTGAGCCGTTTGTATTTGACGTGACCTACCGCAGCCCCAAAACGCAGGCGGTGAAAACCATCAACATCTATATCGGCACCCCGTCCATCACCTACGTCCGGGCGCACGGGATGGACGTGCTGATGCAGGAGTTTGAACTGAGTTTTATTGAGAACTGAGGCCCTCGCTTAGTCGCTTTTCGGCAGACAGCAGCCCAAAGGGCAATGCTGTCAACTTAAGCAAGCCCTCTCAGTCAGCCCTGCGGGCTGCCAGCTCCCCCGGAGGGGGAGCCAAGAAACGGGTCTGAAACTTTGCAAAGCCTCTTGCCTCTCCCTTTGGGAGAGGTGGCGAGGAGCGCAGCGACGAGACGGAGAGGGCAGAGTGGGGGACGAAAGGAGCATCCATGTACACCACATCAAACGCATATAAACAAATCATTCAAGGGACGCCCCGGTTCATCCGGGCGCAAGTCACTATCGGCACCGCCATCCACACTGACGACGGTACATTGGCATCGCTGACCATCGACAGCGGCGCAGGCTCCGGCAAAGTCATCGGGCTGGCGGTGTCTGCCGGGGCGGAAATTGCCCTGACCGGCGGTGCGGCGAAACCCAATGCCGGGGAACCGGTGCAGATTACATTCTGGGCGGACGAGTTGCCCGGTGAAACTGTCCCCGTGACGCCCATGACCGTCGAAACGGTGGAGGCCGACGACGACACCGGCGAGATCATCGTCACCGCCCACGATGCGATGCGGACGCTGGAGAAGCACACCGTATCGGAAATCACGGTGGAGTACCCGACCACCATCGGGCGGTACGCTGCCGCGCTGACGGCCACGGCCGGGCTGGAACTGACCGCACAGGACTGGATCGGTGCAGAAACCATCTTGTCTGCACCGCCCAATTTCAGCGGCACAGAGACGTGCCGGGCGGCACTGGCAGCCATCGCAGAAACGGCCTTCGGCAATGCATACATCGACCGGGACGGCAAAATCATTATTCGGTCGGTAGCGATCACCGGCGAAGCGTATGCCATTGCTCCGGATAATTACTTCTCCTGCAGCATCGGCAGTGCGTGGGGACCCATCAACACGCTGGTGCTGGGCCGGGAACCGCAGGGGGACAACATTTACCGGGAAGACAGCACCGCCGTGGTGAAACACGGACGCATCGCCCTGCAGATCAGTGATAATCCGTTTCTGGACAGCATCCGGGACGACGTCATCGACGATATGTTTGCCCACATCAACGGCACCGTCATCCAGCCGTACGAACTGGACTTCCGGGGCGACCCGGCACTGGACCCCGGTGATGCGATCCTGCTGACCGACACCAATGGCGTACAGCGTGCGGCGGTGTATGGCGCCCAGACGCTGGAATTCGACGGCGGCCTGCGTGTGGCGGTCAACATGAACGCGCCCAGTAATGCCACGGCAGACTATACCAAGGCGGCCAACGTCAAGGAGTCGGTCCGACGGGTGTCGCTGTCGGTGGACAAGGTCAAGGGCGAAATTGCGGCGGAAGTCAGCCGGGCGACCGAAGCCGAAAAGGAACTGTCCGCAAAGATCACCGTGACCGCCGAGGGCATCGAATCCAAGGTGTCGAAGGATGACATCGTGTCTGCCATCAATCAGAGTGCGGAAGCCGTCAAAATCAAAGCAAGCAAAATCGAACTGGTGTCCGCAGACGGTACGGTCAGCATCGATCTGACCAACAACGAGGTCACGATCACCGGCGGTGAAGGACTAAATACGGATTACGGAGTCGATTGGATGCGAAAATCCAAAATCGTCATTGCCGGTGGAAAGCTGATTTTCTGCGCGGAAAAATCGCCGGACGATCTGACGATGGTGCCGCTGGCCGCCATCGGGCTGGACGGCAACGGATTGTATATTGAAGACCTGATGGATGGAAACCGGGGGCTGTTTGTTGCTTGCAACGGCGGCAATAGTGTGGTGCTTGGCTCGGAGAAAACGCTTACGGTGATTGATGGCGCATATATCAACATCGGCGAAAATGCGTACTGGATGAACAGCGACATGGGCTACGACAGCGAAGGCTACTACGATGGCAGCGGGTTTTGTGATTTCGGTGGGATGCGTGTCTGTTGGGGGCAGATGCTTGTGAAGTATGCTGCCACAACAGCAAGCGGAGCCCATTACTACGGAGACTCCACGAGCATTTCCGGCGGCACATTTAAAAGAACGTTTTACGATGCGCCCAGAGTCTCACTGATTGTCCGGCAGGCCACAACAGCGGTGCTGGGGCTAGAAGCGGTCGATGTGTCCGCAACGGGCATCAACACAATCCGTGTCCACCGTGCTACCAACCATACAGACACCAGTGGACTGCTGGTGGACTACATTGCCGTCGGATTCTGACAAGGAGGCTCCATGAACACATTTTATGCATATCAATGGGATACAAGCTACACCGTCGCTGTCCCGTGGGACGAGGACAGCATCCCATACATGGATTTTGTCCGCCGCTGGGCGGACGACAGCCGGGGCACCATCACGCCGACGCTCGCGGACGGTACCCTGACGGCCACCTGTCCGCCGGAGCTGCTGACCGCGCCCGGCGAGATCGCCGTGTACCTCCGCGACGAAAACACCCGGCAGCAGGCGGCGATCCTCATCGTCCAGCCGCGGGCCAAGCCGGACGATTACCTGTACACGCCTGCAGAACGCTGGACGGCAGAAAAAGCTGTGGACAAGGCCCTGCAAGCGGCGTATGACAGCGGAATGTTTACCGGCCCGACCGGCCCCGTCGGCCCGCAGGGTCCCAAGGGCGACGCCTATACCCTGACAGACGCTGATAAGGCCGAAATTGCGGAGCAGGTGGAGGGCGCCGTACTGGTGCAGGCCCCGAAGTACGTGGACAGCGTGGATCAGATGACCGATACCAGCCGGGTATATGTACTGGCATCCACGGGCGAGATCTGGGCGTACATGGACACGACTACGGAGCAGGAGGTCACGATCCGGGAGGACATCACCGGCACGACCGACAACCCGTATGAGGTGGGCCGTCTGAGCAGCAGCGGTACGCTGGGCGAAGCGGTTACGGGTTACGTCATCACGCCGTACATCGACCTGACCAAAGCGGAATATGCCGGTAAAACCATTGAACTGCATCTGGACGGCAACCGCTATGTATCCGAAACGGCCGAGACTTATATTCAGATGGCGATTTTCAAAACGGACAAGACCGTGCTGTACGGGCGGGCCTCGACCTGTCTGGACAAGAATGCGGCGATCCTGCCTGTGCTGACCAATGTGACCACCACGATCCACGGTGAAACATCGGCCACGCTGACCATCACCATCCCGGCAC
>JAFTRF010000053.1 GCA_017462405.1 Clostridia bacterium
ATATGGTAAAGAAATATTTTCCCTATTCCTTTAAGGAAAAGGCCGGCGTGATCTCCCTGCTGCTGCAGGTGCTGATCTACTTCGTGGTTGGCGCAATCGCTACGTTTGCCATCGGTCTGCTGGCAAACATCCCGATCATTGGCTTCATTTTCAGCCTGATCTGCGGTCTGGTTGACCTGTACGTGCTGGTTGGTGTGGTGCTGTCTGTACTGCATTTTCTTGGCATTGTAAAATGACAACCGAAATAAACGGTATCGTCTGTCGGCGGTACCGTTTTTCTTTTGCGCCGCATCTTGTTTTCCTTCTACCTTGACAAAGGCACCGGACAACATTATAATGATAGATGATGATCGTTATCCTTTTTATTGTCATATTGAAGCCGGACATCTTCCGGCACCACCGAAGTACGACACATCAGACACACAATGCGTCTGCGATGGTCGTGCTTTTTGTCCTTTTTTGCAAAATTTCTCCGATCAGAAGGGAGCCGATTCCGATGAACCTTACTGTCAGACAATGCGCCGACTATCTTCACACCCCGGCACAGACCGTTTTGCGCATCCTGCAACAAAACAATGTTCCCGTAAGCAGCGAAACCGATGCCCTGACTTTTCAGCAAATGGCGCTGGTCGAACGGGTGCTGAAAACCACGAATACCGGCACGGCCGCTCCGGTCCCGCCCGTCCGGAAACCCGATGACCCCAAGCCCGCCGAGGAACCGAAGCCGGCACCGCGGAGCGGTGATGATCCGGAGGCTGCCGCCCGGAATGCGTTGGAGCATTTTGTATCCTCTTACAAAATTTTTATTGATACCTGCAGTCTGCTCAGTCCCTACGCAGAATCGTTTTTCAAAAATCTGACTCCGCTGCTTGCAAAGCACAATGCCCGCATCATCGTTCCGCGCCGGGTCATTGATGAACTCTACAAGCATCAGGTCAACCAGACGGACCCCGATCTGGCACAGAAAGCCCGCCGCGCCCTGCGGAATCTCCAGACCATGCTGAATGCCGGTCAGGTCACGGTCCGCGGTGAGGAAAGCGACAACTTCGCCGACAATGTATTTCAGGTCGTGTTCACGAAATTCCGCATTCAGGAGCGTCTGCTTCTCATCACGGAAGACAACCGGCTGGCGCAGGACATTCTTTTGCTGAATACCAATCAATCCGTCAAGGGCAAGCCTGTTTCCGTCAAACGACTGAGCAAATACGGCTATCTGGCCGCTTTTTCGTGGGACAACGGTTCGTCCGGCCGGAACACACCGTCCGCACCCCGGAACGACCCGCCGGCACCGCCCGCGATCCGCAAGTTTCAGATCTGCGACGGACAGCCCCCCAAAAAGGATGCGCCGCTGCATGTTTCCGCCATCCCCGGCCCCGACGACACGATTTACGTGGACGTGAACAATGCCCGTCAGCCACTTCGCCTCGGCGAAAGAATTGCGGGCGGCGGCGAGGGCAACATTTACCGCACCAATTCGCCGTACGTGGCCAAAATCTATAAAAAAGAAAGCATCACTGCGCTGAAGCTGGAAAAGATCCGGAAAATGCTGGATGCCGGCCTGAAATGTGACGGCATCTGCTTCCCGGTTTCGCCGGTATACAATGCCCGGCAGGAGTTCGTCGGCTATCTGATGCCGCTGGCCAAGGGCCGCGAGCTGCAGCGCAGCATCTTCATCAAGCCGGTATTTCTGAAGCATTTTCCCAACTGGAAGCGCCGCGATACGGTCCAGCTCTGCGTCACCATTCTGGAGAAAATCAAATACCTGCACGACCGCAACATCCGGATCGGCGACATCAACCCCGCCAACATTCTGGTATCGTCGCCCACCGAAGTGGCATTCGTCGATACGGACAGCTACCAGATCGAGACGCTGCCGTGTCCGGTGGGTACCATCAATTTCACGGCACCCGAAATTCAGGGCAAGCCGTATGCCAGCTTTCTGCGCACGGCCGGCAATGAATATTTCGCCGTGGCCACTCTGCTGTTTATGATCCAGATGCCCGGCAAGGCCCCGTACGCCCAGCAGGGCGGCGGTGATCCCATTGCCAACATCCGGGGAATGAATTTTTCGTACCCCCTCGGCGATCAGGGCAGTACGCAGACCCCCGACGGCCCGTGGCGTTTTATCTGGAGCCATCTGACCTACGACATCAAAAAAGCCTTCTACCACACCTTCCGCAGCGGCGGCGAACACAGCACGGAGTCCACCCGTCTGAACACGGACGATTGGCTGAAGCTGTTCCGCTATTATCTGCGCCTGCTGGATGAGGGCAAGCTGGCCAAGCAGGATCCCATGTCCGAAGAATTGTTCCCCACGCGCCACAAGCTGAATCCCAATGTGACCTACGCCAACTGCAAACTTTGCGGTGCGCCGACGAACGAACGAAGCCTGCGCGAGGGCATCTGCCGCACCTGCGCCGAGGACGGCGAGGTCGTGACCTGTCAGCTGTGCAAGCAGGAATTCATTTTCACCAATTATCAGCGGCACGTCAAAAAGCACGTCAACGTCGGCATCTGCCCGGAATGCATGGACAAAAGCGAAACCATCCGGTGCAGATCCTGCGGCAAGACCTTTACATTTTCCAATTATCAGAAATATGTGAAGAAAGAGACGCCGCCCGTGGAGTGCCGGACGTGTGCCGATCCGCGGAACAAGGTCGCCATGACGCTCAACTGCAAGGACTGCGGTCTGCCCTTTACGCTGACCAACGGTCAGGTCACTTACTTCAATTCCAAAGGGATGTCCATCCCGAAGCGGTGTGAGCGCTGCCGTGGCCGGTCGAGAACCGTCACCCCCTCGACTACCTCCTATACACCGCCAAAGTCCACCTATCCCCCCACATCTGTACCCAAGCCTGCACCCAAACCCACTCCGGCGCCGCCGAAATCCTCTTATACGTATACCCCCACGCCCAAGCCCGCACCGAAGCCTGCACCCACGCCGGAGAAGAAGGACGGCACCATCTGCTTCATCACAACCGCGGTATGCGAATACATGGGCAAGCCCGACAATTGTGCCGAGCTGCAGACCCTGCGCCGTTTCCGTGATGAATGGCTGGCATTCCAGCCCGGCGGTCAGGCCCTCATTGAGCGTTATTACGAAATTGCGCCGGGCATCGTCCGCCGCCTGAAGTCCAGCCCGCTTTATGCATATTATTGCGAAGCGTTGTGGCAGGAATACCTGCGCCCCTGTCTGGACATGATCGACCGCGGTGAGCCGGAGGCCTGCCAGGCGCACTACACCGCCATGGTCGAGCGTTTCGATGCATTGTTGCGGTAAAGATCGCTCGGCTTATGCGCTGAACCCGATACGGCCGTACCCGTTTTAGGGGGCATCCGGCGGTTTGCCGGGATTTCCCGCACCCCATCCTTTACCATCCATACAACCAAGCACAAAGGAGGATTTTCCTGATGTCTACCAGTAATCTGTTGATCCGCCGCAAGGATCTGAATGAAAACCCCACCACCCGCTGTGCCGTTTCGCTGTGTCTGGACACCAGCGGTTCGATGAACTGCGTGGAAGGCGAAGCAAAAACGACCGGCCGTACCGTCTGGATCGACGGCAAGCAGTGGAATGTCGTGTCCGACGGCACCACCCGGCTGGAGGAGCTGACGAAAGGCGTCCGCGAATTCTATAAATCCATCAGCAGCGACGAGGTTGCCGAGGCTTCCGCCGAGATCTGCATCGTAACCTTTGACGACACGGCCCGCTGCATTGAGGATTTCGCCAACATCTACCGCCAGAACCAGTCGCCCGTCTTCCGTACCGGCAACAATACCGCCATGGGCGAGGGCGTCAATCTGGCGCTGGACCTGCTGGAGCGCCGCAAGCAGGAATACGTCAGTGCCGGTGTGGATTATTATCAGCCGTGGCTGGTACTGATGACCGACGGCGCCCCCAACGGCGATCCGAATGAACTGGAGCGCGCCATCACCCGGACCGCCGAGGCCGTCCGCAACCGCAAGCTGACGGTATTCCCCATCGCCGTCGGTGCCAGCGCCGACACCGATACCCTGAGCCGCTTTGCGCCCGGTCAGCGCGTACTGAAGCTGTCCGGTCTGGATTTCCCGAAATTTTTCCAGTGGCTGAGTGCCAGTGTGGCTACCGTGTCCCAGACAAACTTCGAACCCATTACGCTGGACCTCAGCGAGGTCGGCAAATGGGATACGCTTGACGGCTGATGACGGTGGAGATGGTTATGAACTGGAAAATGATCGGATGCGCCGTCGAGGGACGGCGGCACACCGCCATGCATCTCCCCTGTCAGGACAAGGTCCGGACCGCCGTCCGGGACGGGGTCTGGGTCGGTGCGCTGGCAGACGGCGCGGGCAGCGCTGCGTTTTCGCACCACGGGGCACAATGCGTGGCCGATACCGTCTGTGCGATCCTGCCTGCGGCATTTGATTTGCTGTACGCAATGCCGGATGCTGCCAGCGCCAAAAATTTCATTTTGCTGGAATTGCTCGATGCACTGCGCACCACGGCACAGGAGCTGGACGTTCCCTTGCAGGAACTGGCCTCTACCATGTTGTTCGTTGCCGTCAAGGAGCACCGCATGATCCTCGGCCACATCGGTGACGGTGTCATTTGCTACCAGAATGCCGCCGGTCTGCGGGTCGCCTCCAAACCGTCCAACGGCGAATTTGCGAATACGACGGTATTTGTGACCTCCGCCGGGGCGCTGAATCGTATGAAGCTTATCAAGGGCGAACTGGGACAAATTTCCGGCTTCTGCCTGATGTCCGACGGTGCGGCCGCCAGTCTGTACGACCGGCGGCACCAGCGGCCTATGCCGGTACTGTCCAAGCTGCTTCGCCTGCGCGCAGCGATGCCGACCGCACCGCTGCAGCAGATGCTGGAGGAAAGTTTCCGCGAAAGCGTGGTCATGAACACACAGGACGATTGCAGTATCGTGCTGATGTCGCCGGCCACAACGCATCTGCCCGGCGATGTGCTCGCCGAGTTGATCCCGCTGCCGGACAAACCTGCCCATCGCCGCCGTTATCTGGCCCGGTACGGACAGGTGCTGACGCTGGCTGCGCGCCCGGTCAGCCTCCGCACACTGGCTGCCGCGATGCACATCAAACCCAAGCACGTCCGAAAATATATTTCCCCGCTGCTGGAGACCGGTCTGCTGATGTCCATCGGCCCGGCATTTCTCGCAGTACAGGATGCGTAATCCCCGTAAATCCCCCACAACCGGTCATGCTACTTCATTGCAGCCATCATTTGTGCAGAAAATTCGATATGGGGCGGCAATCCGTTGTCTGCTGATGTGCCGTCTTCGCCGGACTTTACCGCACCATGAAAAACGGGACCCATTTTTCTTTCAGGAGGATCTTTATGGCAAACGCACTGGATTCTTTGTTTGAGCGACCGATGATTTCCTGCCCGCACTGCGGCACCAAAAACGAGGAAGGCAGCGAAACCTGCCTGTGTTGCGGCGGACGGCTGGAAACGGTGCCGGAAAATACCGTTCCGGCAGATCCCGCAGACGGGACAGACACGCAGGCGCAGCACGATCCGGCAGCAACCGGGACGGTCATCGTCATTGGTGCGCCCGCCGATGACCACGGCACAAAGAAAGCTGCACCGCAGAAACGGCTGCCGGGGTGAATGGTCGCGCTGATCGTTGTGGCAAATGCGCTGATGATCTGCGCAGTGGTGCTACAGGTCATGTACACCAAATCTCCTGCTCACACCGTTGCGGAGTACATCGAGAATCAGAAATTTACGGCTGCACAGGTCTACTGCAAGCAGAATAAAACGGACGGCATTTTCTATCAGACGATCCTGAACCGCCGCATGACGACGTTTTTCGATGAACTGGACATCCGGTACGAAAACGGCAGCATAAATCTGTCGTCCTATGCGGAGCGATGCCGCCAGACGCTGGATACTGCACTGGATGCCGGGGCAGATCCTGCGCTGGAAGATCGTGTAAAAAAACACTTCCAGGCCCTGCTGGAGCAAACATATACCGATTTCCTGCAATCCATTGTTGCGGGAAAGACCGTGGGAGATGCCATTGAGCGTCGTCAGCTTACCACGATCTTTGATACGGTGATGTCGCAGGAACTGGCCGCAGACCCGGACCGGGCACAGGTGCTGCTGGAACAGCTTAATGACCTCTCCGACGATGCGCTGCACTTTCCCAATGCGCTTTCGCTGGAGCAAAATGCAAATTATACTGCCGCCATTCAAAACTATCTGTACATCGCCCCTGAAAGCCCGCTGGCCCCGGCCGTCCGGGAGGCCATTGACCGCTGCATTACGGCATGGGCGACCGATGTACGGCAGCGTCTGAATGCCCCCGCAACGGATGCTTCGACCCTGCACGATCAGATCGGCTGGATGGAGCATTGGCTGGAAATACTACCGGAAAAAAATATGCTCACCGATGCACGAAAGGCCGAACTGACGGCCCTGCGGAATGAAACGCTGCCGCACTGTGCTACATTGATGAAGCAACATGCGCTGGCGGCGGCCGGAGCCGCACAGCCGGATCACAACGACGTATTCCAGACGCTTTTGCTTGCGCTGGAGTACAATCCGGACGACAAGGAACTGGCGGCGACGCTGAAAAAAATCGCACTGGCGGCCCACGATGCCGATGCGCAGGACAACCAGACGATCGCAACGATGCTCCTGCAGGCACTGCAGTATGATTCCGATCATGCGGAATTGCAGGCCGCTGTCGCACTCCGGAAGGCGCGGCTGAAAGCCGACCTCCGCAAATGGCTGCCCGATTGTCTGAACTCCTATGACGCCATGGCCTTCACGACCGAGACTATCAGCAGCGTTATGGCCATTATGCCGGAGGATGCGGACATCCGGGCTTTGGACCGGGCAATATCCGATCAGTTCAGCCACGCTTTCCACGGCACCACACAGGGCTTTGTGTCCCTGTTCTATGAACAGTATGGTAACTGGAAGGTGACGGAGCATCTGCTGCTCAATCCCGTTGCCGATGCCTTTGGTGTTCTGCACCAGTCCGCAAGCCTGTACCGCATGACGGCCACCGCCGCCGCACCGGGCCTTTTCTACACGGCGCATTCGGCAAACGATGCTTCCCGCTTCGGAACGCTGACCTGCTCGGTCTTTGCCAGTCCCTCCTGCACCGGTACCGGTGTGCTGGAAGTCCGGACGGCACAGGAACTGGACGCATCCGGCCAGCCCGTCTGGTCGGAGCCGGTATGGACTGCCCCGGTGGACCGCACCGTCAACGGCCTGCAGGTGGAACTGAACCTGAGCCATGCCATTGCGGTGGAGATCCGCCTGACTGCGAAAAAAGGCAGCGTGTCCGTATTGCTGGATGGTGCATCTCTGAAACCGGCAGTGTAAGGTGCAGGCCGCATCGACGGATTTCGGATTGCACGACAACCCCGGCAGGGAATACGGATAAAAAACGGATCCTGCCCTTTCATCAAACGAAAAAAGCACCACATCGTCCTTTCCGGCGATGCGGTGCTTTTTTATATGCTATGGTTCACGGCTGTGCCGCAATCTGCTGCTTTTCATGCATCGTACCGCATGAAAGCATCGATCCGCTCAAATTCGATCAGCGGGCTGTTGGTGTGGGCCAGATCGTTGCGGAGGCTGCGGCAGCGATCCACTTTCTGTGCATCGTCCGCCGGAATCAGCTGGCGGACATTGCGGGACAGCCACCACAGCTGGCCCCATTCCAGATCCTGCGGGAGATCAATGGGGTCGCCCATGGGATTCTGAATCGGCAGATGCGGTGCAAGCTGTTCGCTGTACTGTGCAACAAACCGCAGGCGGCAGCGTTCCAGCAGCGGGAACAGAAACACCATCATGGCTTCGCGGATGTTGCTGGTAATTTCGGGCCGGAGACGCAGCACGCTTTCGCCGGTGTATTGTGGCAGCAGCCGCAGGAGCGTTTCCTCCGGCTTGCGCATCAGCGCCTCCCCCTGCTGCAGAAGCAGGTCGCACAGCTCCGGGTCGTCCCGTCCGTTGCGCAGCACCAGTTCCGTCATGTAATTGCGCATCCACGGCAGCTGGGTCTTGTCGGCAATTTCCAACATTTCCAGACAGAAGACGCGGCAATGGCATTCCTCTGCCTGATATGTGTGCTGAGGTACCCCATCGTAGGCCTGCGCCGGGCCACTGTATTCCAGAATGAATACCGCCATCCGACTCAACGACCGGGCATACGACTCGTATTCCCGCACGAAGCTGACCCATTTCTGCAGGGACTCTCTGGTACGGATGTTCGTCACCCAGATGTAGCTGTCGTTCATGGTCAGGTCTTCGTTTTTACCCAGATATTCGGCACAGGAGCGGCCGGGGAAATAGTTCGCGGCCACGCGGGGGTCGCACAGGTGCTTCAGCACGAAGCTGCCGACCTCGCTGCGGGCGGGCTTGCCGGCCCGGACGACGGGCTCGCGCCACTCCACGCGTTCCAGATGGCGGTCAATGTGCAGACTGCGCCATTTTTCGTCAATGACCTGATAAAACGTGGTTTTCCACGGCATTTTTTCGGGCAGTGCGAGGATCAGCCCCCGCTCGTCCTCCATGGCGTGTGCCACATCCTCGGCAAACCGGATGGAATGTCCGATCCGGCGCCACCATACATCACCGGCTCTCATTTGTCACCTCCGATGTACGGCTCCAGCTTGTCCAGAATTTCCTTGTCATTGGTACCCAGCAGGTCCTGGAAATTCTTGTTGGACAGCAGATAGGTGTTGTGGTCCACGGTGGTGCGGAAGATGTTCAGATCCTGCAGTTCTTCCATCAGCGCATTGATCTGCTCCACCTTCAGATCCGCCAGCACCTTGATCTCCAGATCACGTGCCCGCTCCAGAATCATGGCGGCGGTGTAGCCACGCTTCACCATCTGCGGCTCATGGGCATACATATAGCGCATCAGCAGGGCCAGCGGGAAGTAGTGCGCATCCAGACGCAGGGTGATCTCAAACTTCTCCTGAATCTGGTAGACGAAGAACTTGTCGGTAAGGATCTGCTTCAGATGATCTTCGGTCACGTGGTAGGGCGGTACGTAGCGCATATTATAGCCCGCATAGTTGATCTCGCGGATGGACTGGATCAGCTTTTCGCAGTACAGCTGGATCAGACCGGGGAAATAGTTGGTCTTGGCCAGGATCTCCGACACGATCACCTTATCCGGGAAGGAAATGCCCAGATAACTCATGGGCTCGATCAGCAGCTTTTCAGCGACCTCCGGATGGAACGGGGTCACGCGGATGGAGGCCATGTGGGTAATCACGGAGTTGTGGCCCAGTGCGACCTCACGGTTGAAGCGAACCACGTCGTGCAGACCGGCCAGCACATACTTGAACCGGCCCGGCAGCGACTGCTGGATGTCCTTCAGCTCGGCCAGCGGGCGATAGCTGTAATTGGCGCAGTCGGCAATAAAGGTGTCGGCCTCGTCCAGCATGATCAGCAGGTAGGTGATGGCGCAATCGGGGCTGCGGAGATAGCCGCGGATCTTGCTGCACAGGGTGCTCCAGTCCGTGGTATCGGGCATTTCCGGGATGACGTTCAGTTCGCGCAGTTCCTGCGCCAGACGCAGGGCGGCACCGGCGCAATCCTTTTCGCGGATGTCCACGAATACGGCACGCTTGCCCTGATCGCCGTCGGTATCGTCGCGCGCCTTCTTCATCAGCGCCGATTTACCCAGCTGGCGGCCGCCGTAAATCAGGTTGGTACCGTCGGGACGGATGATTTCCTGCAGTTCATCCTTGCGGCCGATGAAGATTTCCGGCGGCATGGTCTGGCTGGATTCCACCACGTAGGGCTGTGCGTAGGAGAAGGGCATTCCCAGCGCCATGAGCATCCGGTTGATGCTGCTTTCCTGATAGCGCTCCAGCAGGTAGCACAGCAGGACACGATCCACGATCAGATAGGTGTTGCGGCAGCCGAATTCCTTCTGCTTGAGTTCCTTGGCAAGGATGCGGCGGTCCATGCTGGACACGGCGCAATCGACCAGCAGAATCTTGTTGCCGTCGAGTACATCCAGCTTCTTGATGGTGCTCAACAGGCGGTCGCTGAGGTTGGTGCCGTAGATGCAGGCCACATAGGTGCGCTGCTTCTGCATATGGGAGCCGAATTCGGCGATGTAGTGCAGGGGATTGGCCGGGCCGGTGGGAACAATGTCGCTGGTCACGGCATACAGTTCCAGCTTGGTGTCCACGTTCCACGTGAAAGGCTCCACGTGCATATTCTTCCAGCCGAAGCCGTCCAGCAGGCGGGTGATCCGCTCCGGCTTGGTCGGTCGTCCGCTGATCAGCCAGTTTTCCAGCATATCGCTGGCGATTTTGGTGTCGCGGTTGTGGATCCGGCGCAGACGGAACCGCTGGCTCAGGGTCACACCGGAATCGCTGACCATTTCATAGTAATGGGCATAATTGTCCATGAAATCGTCCAGCCACTCCAGTGCCTCCGGGCGGTTCATTTCAACGGTCAGACGACCCTTGGCGACCTGCGCCATCCAGTCCTCCGCCACATTGAAACGCTGCTGGGCGATCTGCTCCCGGATCATGGGGACGATCTTGGGGTCGTTCATCACCTGGGGGTTGTCGGCGATCAGCGCCTCCAGCTGTTCGTTGAGCTGGTTTTCGAAGGTCTGCGCCACCTGATGCAGGTACACCTCCGATTCACGGGTCAGGTGAATCAGGAAGCCGTAGTTGCGGGTATCGCGGACGAAGAAATACCAGTAGCGGACGGTTTCCTCCAGCTTGTTGCAGAAGGGATCGGTCCGCATCACACGGCCGTGGCTCTTGTCCAGCGCATAGCGTTCACGGAAGCTCTGCATCTGCTGGATGCACTGACGTGCAGCCTGACGGCGGTATTCCTGTGCGTTTTCGGGCACCGTCACCAGAATATTCTTGAACTCGGCATATTCCAGAATACGGTCGGCCATGCCGTAGTTGTTGTCGTTCAGATCTTCGCCGTAAATGAGGTCCATGCGCTCCTGCAGGGTCATCGGCTCGGTTGCCGCGTGGCGGCGGATACGCGCCAGCACGTTGAATTCCGGCAGTACGCACAGCGTGGCCTGCAGTTCCGGCATGAAGTTGTCGTCCAGCATGATGTTGCTGCCGGACAGGAAGTCGGCGTAGAAATACCGCTCCTCGCCGGACTTCCACCGGCCGTCCATCCGGCGCAGCAGTTCGTCTGCGGTGCGCTTCAGGATGCGGCGTCCGGCACAATCCTCGGCTTCGTCTGCCCCGGCCGCATCGCAGGCCTCGGACAGCTGCTGCAGGCTTC
>JAFTRF010000054.1 GCA_017462405.1 Clostridia bacterium
TGAATACCCTGCTCATCGGCATCATGCTTCCCACGGCCCAGATTGCCCTGTGGAGCGTGGCCATGCAGATCATTTCTGCGGTTCAGACGATGTTCAATCCCATCACCAGCGGCATTTACCCGGAAATGGTCCGCAGCCGCAGTCTGGGTGTGCTGAAAAAGGTCTGTAAAATTTTCATCCCCGTGCTGATCGTGGGATGCATCGCCCTGTATTTTCTTGCGAAACTCGCCATCCTCATCGTCAGCGGCGCGAAATATCTGGACGCGGTTCCGCTGCTGCGTCTGCTGATTCCGGTGCTGCTGTTTTCTTTCCCCGGAATGCTGGCCGGATGGCCGGCCCTGGGTGCCATCGGCCGGGTCAAAGAGACAACGACGACGACCGTGATTTCGGCGGTGTTCCAGTGCGTCGGGCTGGGGATCCTGATTGCGGCCGGTCAGTTTACCATCGTCAACATTGCCATCCTGCGCTGCGCCACGGAATTTGTGCTGCTGGCGACCCGGTTCGGATATTGTGTGCGCTGCCGCAACGAATTCCGGCCGTAGTACAGTGGAGGAGACAGACTGCAGACAAAAATGCACAGGTGGACAGGACTCCGCCTGTGCATTTTTTATGACGCTGCAGCGCAGGAATGGATCGTCAAAGACGGAAATCGCGGGAAAAATCTGCGGTTTGTCGAAATCGGTACATTCCATTTGCAATATCGGCAAAAAATATATACGAAATGACAAATTGCGCACTTGAATTCCGACGAAAAAATGCTATAATGATTACAGTTGCGTTTTGAAGGGATTTATCCTCAAACCATATCATGGAAAAGCCGTTGTGCGGATCTGCCGTACGACCGGCGGAGAGGGGCATTTGTTATGACAGAGAAACGAACCCAGACCCATAAAATTCCGGGGGCCGTTGCGGCTGCAGTGCTTGCAACGGTGCTTTTGATTTTTATGGGCTTCGGCTTTTATGCGCACTCGCTTCGGCAGGCGCAGATGGAGCTGATGCAGCTGCTGGCATCGGAAGCCGGCAACTACAACGAAGACCGTGTGGTGTTGTCTTCCACCAGCCATGCAGAAGCCAGAGAAATGGCGGAGGCATTCGGCGGACAACTCCGGATCACCAAGGGCGGTACTTTTGCGGTCATCCGCTTGCCGGAAGGAGTTACCCTGACGGATATTGCGGAAAACGATGATTTCCGCAAGTACCATGACCGGATCGGATTGGACTACAACAATATCCGGTTTATGGAGGAAACGGAAACCACGGAGAGTGAGGAGACGCTGCAGCGCCCGAACTTCGAAGTCAGCGACGACCGGTATCCCCAGCAGACCTATCTGGATTACATCAATCTGGGGGATATGTGGAATGTGTCACTGGGCAAGAACAGCGACGGCGAAAAAGTGACGGTGGCCGTCATTGACAGCGGTATTGATACGGATCATCCGGAATTTATCAATACCGACGGTGACAGCATCATCAGCACCAAGTCCTATGATGCAACCAATGACAAAGTGGTGGAGCAGTACGACATCAGTGTCATTGAAGATACCAACGGACATGGTACGGCAGTGGCCGGTATCATTGCGGCACAGATGAACGGCACCGGCATCACCGGTATTGCACCGGACGTGGAACTGCTGGTCATCAAGTGCGAACTGGCAGACGACGGAAATTTCAAGTCATCGGCAGACATTGCATTCGGTATCTACTATGCCATCGAGCAGGATGCGGATGTCATCAACATGTCGCTGGGCAGCAGGGGATTGAACAGCGGCATACTTGCCGCCACTACACTGGCGATAGACAGCGACATCATCTGCGTGGCGGCTGCCGGCAACGATGCGACA
>JAFTRF010000055.1 GCA_017462405.1 Clostridia bacterium
CACGCCGGTGACCACGCCGTTCAGCACGGCGCAGACGGAATTGCCGGGGACATTGGCCACGCTGTCCACCCCGGTGTGGCCGCCGCCGAAGCGCAGGCTGATGAAGCCCCGTGGGTCGGGCAGGCGGGCGTAGGGCAGCCAGGTTTTGTAGATTTTGAGGTAAGGCATGGGGTGCTCCTTTCGTTTTGCTTACTCCGCGACTTCCGTTGCGGTCAGGGTGCCGCTGTCGTCAACACAGGGCTCCTATAGCACCGCCGGGTGACGGTGGTTGGGTTATAGGTTTCCGTTGGCGCTTGCATATACATTTTTTCCAGACAAACGCACACACTTATAACCAACTCCCGAATCGTTGGTTGAAAGGGTAAAGCCTATAAAACTAAGTTGGTTTGTGGCACCGCCGTTAATGGGGTAGTAATTCTCACCATCAATAAGCATATACACAAAGCGCCCGCTTTTGAGATGGTTTTTCGCCACGGCTGCAGATACATCTGCAATGTAGGATGTACCGCTCACGTGAGGCACTGCTGTTATGCGAATCGTTGCCGTGGTCTTGGCTTCGTCCGCCGTGGTCTTGGCTTCGTCCGCCGTGGTCTTGACTTCTTCGATATCCGTGTTTATCTTTTCAATCTGCTCGGACAGAGCAGAGGCGGTCTGCGAGAGACCATTCTCGACCTTCCGCAGAAGCGCCTTAATTGCCTGTAGAATCAGGTTCATAGGTTTTTACCTCTTATCTGTCATAGTAATTAAATGCAGCTTTTTCGCTGGGGAACAAATACACCTCTCCGTCCTCATAGTGGAACACATATTGCTCCGCAAAATCGCTTTCGGGATCCGGGGCGGTTGGGATTCTTGCGGTGTATGGGTAATTGAAATTGTTGTGCCAAATCACAACAGGCATAACGATTTCGCCGTCCATGAGTTTCTTGTAAAGGTCATAGGACGCAAAATACAAAATCTCGCAAGAAGATTCTTGATATAGGGCATCGTCGGCATTAAACAGAACAGTCCCACTCCCGCCACCCAAGCTCGCGCCGGGCTTCTGTCTCAGTTCGCCATTTTCCACACACAGAACGCTCACTTCGTCGCCGGTGGCTTCGGGGAGGTCTTTCGCGGAGATAAATTCAATATTTTCGGTCATTGTCTTTTCCTCCTTAATACCGCAGGACGATGCGCCCTGCTTCGTCTGTCAGAATTTTTCCGTTGTCGTGTACCGCCGGGAGCATGTCGGTCTATATCAGGGCGGCCAGCGATTCCGCTGCGAAATCATCCCCGCTGATTGCGGCCTTCATGGCTCTTGCCACGGCTTTCTCTGCCGTCCAGATATTCTCCGGCGCATCCACATACTCCGGCGGTTTGGGCCGGGGCTGGACGCAGATGGCGGCGGCTTTGGCGAGGGTGTTGTCCATCCGGGTGTACACCACGATGCGCCGGGCGCTTTGCAGCAGGGACGGCGGGCACCGGGCGGTCAGCGTGCCGTCCCGGAGCTCCGGGATGACGGCCTTGCCGGTGTGGGTGTCCTGATGGACGAAATCCAGCGTGGGCAGCTCCGACCCGGCCCACGGAATCTGCACCGGGACGTCCGTGTCCCACTGCCAGGCATGAATAATCATCATATATTTTCCTCCTTACGGGGTAAATGTGCCGTTGAGCACGTTGTTGTAGGCGGTGTGGCCGTCCCGAATCAGGACGTCCCCAGTGCAGTCGGCAAATACGCAATCGTGTACCCGCACGTCGGTGCCGCCGTAAAACTGCACCACCACGCCGCTGAAATTGCGGAAGGTGCAGCCGGCGATGTCGATGTGCTGCGCGGAGCCGCCGCCGTGGTGGCCCAGCGCCACGGTGCCGCCCTCGAACGTGCAGTTCCGCACAGAAATGTACATGGACGGGGTGCTGTCGGTGGCACCGGTGGCCCACGGCCACGACGCCGAGCTGTAGGGGCACTCGATCTGGACGCTTTCGGTGGTGTTGCCGGTAGCGTCGAAATAGCACTTGTCAATCACGGAATCGATGCACCCGCTGTACTCCATCTGGTGCCAGCCGGTGGTATGGTTCACGAAATTACACCCCTCTACCCGGATGCGCTGCCCGTGGCAGAAAGACAGCGCGGTGCAGGAATAGGTATGTTCGCTGCCGTTGAC
>JAFTRF010000056.1 GCA_017462405.1 Clostridia bacterium
CGGGATGCGGTCGTAGAACACTTCAAGTACAACCATTATTTTGAGGCATCGGAGCAGGTGCGGTTCACGCTGGAATTTGCTACAACCAAAGATTGTGACTATTTCTCTGCCGAAGCGGTCATCTGGGATGCCTATGAAACCAGACGGCTGGCCGGATGCACCGTCGCACTGACGGAAGGACACCGGGAATTCAACCATTTCCCCCGTATCAACGGCTATCATATACTGTGGGCCGATGCCGACTTTGCCCCATTGCCCGTCGGTGTGTATCAGATCGAATTCCGCATTTTGTACGGCGGACAGGAATACAAGCGGATCAGCCACACCTTTGAGGTATTTGACCGCTATTCCGACCAGAATCCCGCACTGGCCAGCGGTCTGCCATTTGCATTTTCCATGCCCAAGGAGCACAAGTGGCTGGCACACAACAGCTTTGACCCGTGGAGTCCGGCCCGTTCCTGCGATGTGGAGCACTACATCACCTGTGTGACCGACACGCCCATCGAAGCCGAGTCCCGGCGCATCTGGACATTGCTCCCGTTGTTCAAGCGGCAATGGTTTGTGTGGCTGGGGCCGCGCACCTGCAACGATTTCCGGTCGGAGCGCCATCAGGTCGTCCTGCGTCACGCCGATTACGCGTATTACGGCATGGACAGCGGTGTCGAGGACTGGCTGGGACCTTGCTCCATTTTCCCCTTCCGTGCCGATTTGTGGGAGTACAGCCGGATGCGCAATCCGTTCCAGAAGCGGCTCCTGAAGGAATTTTTCGCCGTACATCCGGAAGCTGCCGATGTGCTCCATTATACCCCCACAGACAAGACCATGCCGGTCGAAGTATTTGAGCGATTTATGGAAATATATCATCAGCAGTGGAAAACACTGGTCGTCGAGCGGACGCTGGACATCTTCCGCACCCAGAATCAGGAGTTGGCCGCGCTGAATCCCCGTCTGCGCCGCGCCATGTACGGTCCCATCCACACCTATGTGACACCCAATCTGACCGCCAAAACGCTCCCTCTGTTCGGTTTGCCCTGTGATCATCGGCTGTCTGATACGGTATTCACCGGGTTTGCCGTTCTGGAGGATTACCCCTATGCCTGCGCTTATCAGCCGTGGCGCGGGGCGTTTCTGCTGATGACGCTGTTGCCGCACGTACCCGGTCTGCGGATTTATCCGGAGCAGTACGGTGGCGGTATGGGCGGATGCATCGATGGTGCGGTAAAATTTGCCCATGCACCGATGGGCAAATACGATCTGCCCGTCCGGCATAATGCATCGCATACCATTGAATTCGTCTACAATACGCCGTATCTGACCCGTGACGGATTCCGCTACTGGGACACCTACGGATTCCATCGTTCCGATCGCTCTCCGGAGGAGATGCGGCAGGAGGGCGCAGCATGGGGTCATGTGGTACAAAGCAAGCCGGTCCGTCCTTTGCGCACGATGGCATTTGCCGTAGATTATACCGATCCGGACGACATATTCCACAGCTTCTCTACCGGTTCGGGCCGCCGTCACGCATTGTACAACATCAGCGAAGCCGGCTCCGGTCTGCTGCATGAATGTGCCCGCATTGCTGGATTGCCGAACGGCTTCGGTGTACGGATGCAGGATTTCGCTCTGTTGAACCGGGACAACTGCGATGTATTGGTGCTGACCTCGATGGCGGATGCGGCACCGGAAACACGGAATGAAATCCGCCGGCTGTACCGGGAAGGCGTGAATCTGGTCGCCGTATCTGATGTAGCCGGGCTGGAAGATTTGTTCGGTGTGAAGCCCTGCTCCGCACATGCGCAGGTCACTGAAATCCACGATGGTACAGGCACGGAATATGTGTATGGTATGGATGCCGGATTCCATTACGCACCCGACGGCGCACAAGTCCTGCTGACCGCCAACGACGGCTTGCCCGTCGTGTTGTCCACGGAACGCACCCTGCTGATCAACACCGATGTGACTGCTTTGGGCTGTGAAGACATCAGCAAAATCTGCGTATGCAATGCACCGCATTTCGTGGGCAAGCTGCTCCCCCGCCTGCTCCGGCAGGAGCTGACACGTCTCTCCCGTCCGCTGGCACAGGGCGAGGATCGTGTCGGCGTGACCTTGTTCGAAACTGCCGATGGCCGCATCGAACTGATGCTCACAGATTATACGCCGTTTGATAATCTGCCTCACAACGGGCGGGAAATTGCGGTACGGTTGAATATGGAGCAGCTTTCGGATGTACACAGCAGCCACACGCTGTTCGTCGGACGCAAAAACGGCATCGTACGGGAAATCCGTATGCATCTGCAATCACACGAAACGGTATTTGTGGAATTGAAGCTGAAATAACAAAAAGAGAGCGTATTGCAAAAATCAGCAATACGCTCTTACTTTATTCATCTCTCAGATTGCCCTTTTCCGTATGTTCCTCGATCAGCTGCATGGAGTAGTCCGCAATCGCCCGGCTGCCCCGCGCGGTATTTGCATGGCGCTTCGCGGTCTGGGATTTTGCAACATCGTGCAGACGCCAGTCAATGCCGTCGTTGGATACGTTCAGCATCAGCGGCTGAAAATTATCCATTGCGCGGGCAAATCGCGCCTCCGGGGTCGCATACGTCTCAAACTCCTCAAACAGCTGCCGCAGTTCGTTCCGTTGGTCTGCCGGAAGCAGGCCGAAAATCCGTTCGGCCGCCTTCGCTTCCCGCTCCTGTTGGGTCGCTTTGCCGGACTCGTCGTAGGCATAGGTATCTCCTGCATCAATTTCTACGATGTCGTGGATCAGTGCCATCATCATCGCCCGTCCCACATCAAACGGCTCGTTGGCATATTCCCGCAGCAGCCACACCATCATGGCCATATGCCACGCATGTTCCGCATCATTTTCCTGCCGTCCCATGTCTGTCAGGTGAGTCTGGCGCAAAATATTCTTCTCTTTGTCTGCTTCCAGCAAAAAGCGAAGCTGCTGTGCAAAGCGTTCCTGTTCCATACGATTCCTCCGGTCGCGCTCAGATTTCTGCCGCTATTATAGCACATCCGGCAAGCGTTGTCCATTGCCAAAAAAGAAATGCGCCGCGGATCTCCCAGGCGCATCTCTTTTTCAATTCGGACGACCGTCAGCCATGCTGGCGAAAATACGCATAATTGTACACTTTCAATGCCTTGTCCAATCCCAATTCTTTCAGGCTCTCCGTAAAATCTTCTTTACCCTTACTCAGAATACAATCCTGTCCGCAGTAATACAACACGCGTTCTTTTCGTACAAATACCGCCAGATCCTCCAGTGTAGTTCCGATTTCGTCCTTTTCATCCGTTGTCAGCGAAATCGGCGGCAGCACCACATCATTCAGCCGCATCAGCTTCTGCTGAACCACGGTAGCACTCCGGACTTTGGCATCCACACCGCCGTCCAACGATAATGTATGTTCCGGCAGCGCCTGCTGAAATTCGATCCATCCGCTCACCGTGGGCGCACAGTCTGCCCACGTGAGGCCGGTCACATCCGCATACGGCGGATCGTACCACACATATTCTCCGGCCATGTCCAATCCGGCATAAGCGCCGGTCAGCTTTACATCGGACGGATTCAGCGCTATACCATTCCCGGCAGCTTCGGCTTTCAATTGTTCCCAATCCGGAAGCTGCTGCAGATAATCCGTACTCCTGAGCCAATTGATTTTCTCCGCACCGTGCTGACTAAGCAGATAATAATCTGCGCGCTGCTGTACATCCCCCAGACGCACACACAGGCCTTCGTATATGCCCGCGGCAGTAGTTACATGCCAGACCGCCTTGGACTTCGTGTAGAAATATGGTGCGGTTCCGGCGGTCTGCCCTTCGTAGCAGCCTGCCGTCAGCGGTGCAATGGAAACGTACTGCGAACGGAAATCGTATCCGTCCCCGGCATTAAAAAAGTCCGGACGCGCACCGGTGGACACACCCACCACGGATTTTCCACCGTTTTTCGCCGCACTTTCGGCAAGCAGCGTCCGCATCGCATTTTCGTTTTGCGTAAATCCATCCTCCGGCAACAGTTCATCCGACACCAGCTGCCGGATAAATGCCGCCGCATCGTACCATTCATCCTGCAGATAAGATGCCGTTACTTCATAGGGTCTTCCTCGCTCCCCGGTTTTCTGAACCAGCAGCATGGTATCATCGCCTTCATACACAAAAGCATTGGTCAGAAATTTGTATGCCGTGCCGCCGCATCCGTTCATGGGCATATACGGAATTTCATCGTTCAGGTCTCCGTTGCCGTTGGCATCTTCATTTTTGAACCGCCGGAGCATCTGATGGAAATCCGGAATGGTTTTGATGTCCTCCACCGTCATGCCCAGCTGCTGCAGCCAATCTGCGTTGACCCACATTTTATAAGGTACTTCCGCATCGGCATTTTTGATGTATTTGGGCAATCCAAAAATATCTCCCTCTGCCGTTGTGATCTGCGCAAGCAGCCAATGATCTGGATAATTGGTATCATTCTCCACGGTGTACCACGCCTCTGCCTGAGTAATGTAAGGGGCAATATTGACGATATGGTATTTTCCGGCCTCGCTTCCTGTGGTAAGGTTGAGCTCATAATTTACCACCATAGGCACATTCTCACCGGACAGCAACCGCATCCGCACATAAGCATCCGGTTCTGCATCCGGAATCCATTCGTAGACGATTTCCACATTACCGTCTTTCTCCAGTTTTTGGGTGTATGCATCCTGTGCCCAGTCGGATACATTCGCCGGGCGCTGCATCATGATCGTGATCTGCGGTGTACCCTCGCCGATCCAGATGGGTTCTGTGCCGCGTTCACTCAGATTCTGATCTTCCGGCAAATATCCTGACGGTGGGCAAATCGACATATCTGTCGGTGTACATCCGGTCAGTAACATGACCAGCAACAATAACAGTGCAGTCATGGCCAGCAGTTTGTTGGTTCGTTTCATACACATCATCCTCTCTGAATTTGTATTGCACCTGAAAATGCAAGTTTTTTTCAATCTTATATGTTTATTTTATCACATTTTTTTCCGTCATACAATAGGCACTCTGCACAAACCCGTTTCTCTGGTCTTGTATAGCCTGTACAGAGCGCGTCATCTCCGGTTTTTCTTGCATTTTTGTCGATTTTATGGTACATTAGTGGTATTCCAAACAGGCAAAATGCAAGGAGGATCTTCCATGGCAGTTTATCATGTAGCAAAATGCGGTTCGGATCGGAACCCCGGCACCGCTGAACAGCCGTTTCTCACCATATCCCGTGCGGCACTCATCGCAGACGAATGCGATACCGTCGTGGTACACGAGGGTGTGTACCGTGAATGGGTGCAACCCCGCCGGGGCGCCCGCAATGAACTGGGGCGCATCACCTACACCGCTGCCCCCGGCGAACGTCCGGTCATCAAGGGCTCCGAGGAGCTTCGGAACTGGGTGCAGGCGGACAAACTGTGGCGGGCCGAAGCGGACAATACGCTGTTTGGTGCGCTGAATCCCTATGCCGAGGAAATTGACGGTGACTGGATGCGCCGCCCGCTCGCACCCTGCCGCCATACGGGTACGGTCTATCTGAACGGCAAAGCACTGGTGGAAGCACTGTCCATTGAGGAACTGGCGGAAAAGCCCATGCAGTGGTATGCCGAAGTCGGTACAGACAGCACCGTATTTTTCGTCAATGCCGGTGACTGTGACCCGAATGACGCACTGATGGAAATCAACGTCCGCCGCGCCTGCTTCTACCCGGCGCAGACAGGCGTGAACTATATCACCGTCCGTGGCTTCGAGATGGCCCATGCCGCGACCCCTTGGGCGCCGCCGACCGCCGACCAGATCGGTATGATCGGTCCGCACTGGGCCAAAGGCTGGATCATCGAGGACAATATTTTTCACGATGCACGCTGCGCCGCCGTCAGCCTCGGCTGGCACGCCCCCAACGGTAGCAACGAATATACGCGCCTGCACCGAAAAGCCGGCGGCGTGTATCAATTCGAAGCGGTTTACGCTGCGCTCCGGCTGGGCTGGAGCCGTGAAACCGTGGGTTCCCACATCGTGCGGAACAATGTGATTTACGATTGCGGTCAGAACGGTATTGTGGGACATCTGGGTTGTGCGTTCTCGGAGATTTACGGCAACGAAATCTACAACATCGGTACGAAAGACGAATTCTGGGGGCACGAGCTGGGCGCCATCAAGTTTCATGCCCCGATCGATACGGTCATCCGCAACAATTACATTCACCACAGCATTATGGGTACGTGGCTGGACTGGCAGGTGCAAGGCACCCGGTTGTCGTCTAATGTGTACCACGACAACACCATCGACATCAAAATTGAAGTCACCCATGGTCCGCATCTGGTAGACAACAATATTTTCGGCTCACGGCAGAATTTCCAGAATGCCGCACAGGGCGGTGCGTATGTCCACAACCTGTTCCTCGGCGGTATGTTCAAGTACCCGGTACTCGACCGCCCCACGCCCTATCATCTGGCACACTCCACAGAAATCAACGGCTGTTCGCTGGTATACGGCGGTGACGACCGGTACTACAACAATATTTTTGCCTGCATCAAGGGCGAAAGCCGCAACTTCCATCCCGGTCTGGCCCTGTACAACGGTTCGCCTGTATCGCTGGAGGAATACATCAACACCGTATGGGAAAAATACGGCAAGTGCGACGTGGAGCAGTATGCCAAGGAACTGCAGCCGCTGTACACCGCACATAACATCTATGCGGACGGCGTGCCGCCCTTTGACCGGGACGACACGGCACTTTGTTCGGATACATCCACCGACGCCCGGTTTGTCACAGAAGACGACGGCGTGTATCTGGAAATGGTGCTGCCGGAAGGCTTTCATGCGCTTGCGCCCTTGCCGGTGGATACCGCCCGGCTGGGGATGCCCCGGCTGACGGAAGTGCTGTTCGAAAACGGCGACGGCACACCGCTGACCGTAGATACTGACCTGCTGGGTCATGTCCGCAACATGGCTTCCCCCACCTGCGGTCCGGTCGAGGGGCTGACCTCCGGCAAAATCCGGGTGAAGGTCTGGGCGAAGTAAAATCACAGAAGCACATATCGATTCATCATCCATAAACAACCCCCGGCCTGCGTCAAGTGTTTTTCGCACTTTCGGCAAGCCGGGGGTCTTTTTTACATTCTTTATTTGCTTTCGTATTTCTTCAATTGAGGGTACTTATTGTGCAGGAAATCGTTTCCGGCTTCCAGCAGTCTGTCATTGATATGCCATCCGGCCAGCTTTTCAAGGTCTGACAGGCAGTATACACCGTCTGCCTGGGCGATGACCATATCCTTGGTCGCCGGTTCGTACTTTTTGCCCGATGCGGTCACATAATCCCAGACATTTCCGTACACAATATATGTCTCTCCGTTTTCCATGGGAGTCCAGCACAAAGTAGATGCATACGGTTTGCCTCCATATTCAGCACTGCTCAATGGAAAACGTCCATCTACAATGCCGTACCCTTCCCGGACAATCACTGACTGCCCTGCCCGATAATGGGTGTATTCCGATTGATACACTACTTCCTCAATAACCACGGTGGTCTTGGTATACCGTTCCACACTCACGCCGAGCCAATTATTCGTGTGTGTTTTCCAAAAAGGCATCTCGGTGTATCTTTCCCTATGTTCGTCAAGGATCACCAGATTCTGCCGCAGTCCCACCGGGCGGACCACCAGAATCACACCGCCGCCCTGTACGATCAGGTTTTGGGTGTTTTCCGGTGTTTTCAGTTCGCCGTCTGCATTCAGTCCTTGACGCCGGGTAAACCCGTCCACCACAGACAGCGGATCCTGCTGGTACTCACCACACATTCCGGATGCTGCTTTCGAGGTTCCGGTCTGTCGATCGAGATAGTCTGCCACATCGAAATACACGACCCGATCCCGGAAACACCACATCAGCACGCCGTTCAGCAGGAGGCCGAACAGCAACACTCCCACAATGATGGTGCAAACTTTATGTTGTTTCATCCATTGCATCATCTTTTTCATAACAGCACCGCCTTTCGTTGATTGAAATTTATTGTTATTTCCATCTTCTATTTATATTATACTTTGCTTAATTTAATTTGTCAATACTTTTTTATAAAAGAGTATTACTTGATGGAAATTCCATATCTTTCAATCAGATAAAAGGAGCGGTCGCTCACATCAGTTTCCGGCTTTGCTCCATAGCACAGTACGGACTGAACACTCCGTCGTCAATCAGCCACGCTTCTCCGTAGACCGTTTCATGCCCGTTTTCCGCAATCACATAGCTGCCGTCTGGCAGTGCTAAAAATTTCCGGCCGAGGCTGTCTCCGCAGGCGACATCCTCGATCAGCCGCTTGCCATCCAGCCAACGATCTTTCACGCTCTGATAATGGGGCAAGATCATCGTTTCTGCATAGCCCAGCCCCTGAAAAAACAGCGGATAATCGGGGTCGAGCGTCTTCCCCTCCGCTTCCGGCCATGCATACACCGTCCGGGCGGAGATCATCGCCCCGGCACTGATGCCGATCAGGATCCCGTCAAAATCCTGCATCCGATACCGGATGTCGATGGACTCAAACCATTTTTTCTGCGTCGGCACATGGCCGCAGCTCAGAATGATGACATCGTACGATGCCAGCCGCACCCGGTCAAAGTCATAGTAGCGGCTGTCCCACAGGTCCAGCCCGTCCAGGGACAAGCCCGTGGACAGGATCGTATCCCGGTAATACTCCGTCATGGCATCGTTGCCCCGGTGATCATCTGGATGCGCAGCGACCAGCAGACACCGGGCATTCGCCGGCCAATGCTGTGCCAGTCTGCGGATAAAGCCGTTGGCATCGTTGAATTTCGGGCAGTTTTCGATCGTGGGGCTGCTGGTCAGAAAGGTAATCATGTGTGGTCATCTCCGGAAACGAAATCTTACCGTCCATTTTACACGGCATTTTCCTGCTTTGCAATGCCATATGTGTGAATTTTTCATAAAATTCATTTCTTTTTTGAGATTTTCCCTGTTCGTTATCGCTGATTTGTGTTACAATAGAGTCATCACAGATGATATTCGGGAGGGCTTGTCATGTATCCATGGAAAGAAATCAGTCTGAATCACATCAACGGCATTCAGATTGGTCATGCACAGGACGAAACGCACGGCACCGGCTGCACCGTCATTTTGTGCGAGAAAAAAGCAGTATGTGGCGTCGATATCCGGGGCGGCGGCCCAGCCTCCAGAGAAACCCAGCTGCTCAATCCGCTGATGAGCAACGACGGTGTACACGCAGTCCTGCTCAGTGGCGGCAGTGCCTACGGGCTGGATGCCGCAGGCGGCGTGATGAAATATCTGGAAGAGCGCGGCCGCGGTCTGAAAGTCGGTACCTCGCTGGTACCCATCGTGGTCGGGTCCTGCATTTTCGACCTGAACTGTGCCGACGGCCGGGTGCGGCCCGATGCTGCCATGGGCTACGCGGCCTGTGTGGACAGCGAGCGCCCTGTGGAGCGCAACGGCAATGTAGGTGCCGGTATGGGGGCCACCGTCGGAAAAATCATGGGCAATGTCACCGCCATGAAGTCGGGATTGGGCTGCTGTGCTGTGCAAACCGGCACCCTGCAGGTCGGCGCCATCGTCGTGGTCAACGCCATCGGCGATGTATTTGAAATGGATTCCAACAAACAGCTCGCCGGATTGCTGAACCGCAAGCGTGACCAGATGC
>JAFTRF010000057.1 GCA_017462405.1 Clostridia bacterium
CTGCACCTCATGGCCGTAGATGCCGAATGCGGGCAGACCCTTCTGGGCATGACCAGCCAGCACAGCAGCCAGGTACACAGCGCCGGGACGCTCGGTGCCGTTGAAGCCCCATACACCCTTGATGGTGTGGGGATCCATGTCCATGGTTTCGGAGCCGTAGCACCAGCAGGGCGTTACGGACAGGGTGATGGACACGCCTTCCTTCTTGAACTTGTTGGCGCAGGCGGCAGCCTCCGGTACACGAACGATGCAGGTGTCAGCCATAACAACCTTTACGGGATCGCCGTTGGAGTAGAACAGGTTCTCCTCGAACAGCTTCTTGGCAGATTCTGCCATTGCCCACACGAGGGGCTCCAGGGATTCGCGCAGCTGTCTGGGGCCGCGGCGGCCGTCAACGATGGGGCGGATACCGATTACCGGATAATCGCCGACATATCTGTTTTTTGCCATTTTGATTACCTCCTGAAAAATATAATGAAATGAGACAAAATTGCACAATTTCATCACGGACAAAATTCCGTTCATTTTAATTATACTATTGCAATGGGGAAATTTCTTGTGTTATAATGTACTAAAGTAGGACGATATTCCGTTTTTCTGAGAAAGGAGCACAGGCCATGCAGCATAGTCTGGTGCGCAATGAATCGGTGCAGCGCGGAACCGACGGCTTTCCGCTGGAGCTGTATCATGTGGACGCTCAAGATCCCCGGTTTCAGATGGCCTATCACTGGCACATGGAGGTGGAAATCATCCGGATCTTGTCCGGTTCTTTCCGGCTGACATGGAATCAGCAGGAGTATCCCCTGCAGGCCGGAAACATGGTATTTCTCAACAGCGGCGCACTCCACGGCGGTATTCCCTCCCCTGATTGTGTGTATGAATGCATCGTCTTTGATCGCAGCCTGCTCCCCAAAAAAGATCTCGCCGGTTACAAGGAACTGCAGCAGCTGCTGGACGGCGAACAGATGGCTGTACCGGTCTGCCGCACCGATGCGCCCCTGCTGTGGGACCGGCTGGAGGCATTATTCAGCCACAGTACGCGCGCCACGCCGGGCAGCAGACTGATCGTACAGGGATTGCTGACGGAATGCTTCGGTCACCTGCTTAACAGCGATGCCTGCACCCCCGTGTCCGGCTCCCCCGGACGGCTCAACCGTAAAACGGAGCAGATGAAGCGGGTGCTGGCCCGTATCGAACGGGATTATGCGGAGCCGCTGACGCTCAACGATCTGGCGTCCGAGGCCGGGATGTCACCCAAATATTTCTGTCACTTTTTTCAGCAGCTGACCCGGCGCACCCCCATCGACTACCTCAACGGCTACCGCATTGAGCAGGCCTGCTGTATGCTGCAGACCGGTGAAGGCTCGGTGACGGACATTGCATTCCGGTGCGGCTTCAATGATCTGAGCTATTTTATCCGTATTTTCCGGAAATACAAGGGGGTTTCCCCAGGTAAATACGAGAAAATGCGGCGCGTGGGCGATGCCGAATAGCAATTCTCAATTCTGAGATTATTTTGTTTTATGTTCTCATAATTGATAATATTTTATTTGCGTAAAAAATGCGCGCTGCAGGAACTTGCGGCGCGCATTTTGCCTGATATTTTATTTTGCGAAGAAGGCCACTGCTACGGCACCGGGGCCTGCGTGGGTACCGATTACACCACTGATGAGCATGACGGGCAGCTTCTTCCAGAAGGGTTTCCACATGGGCTTGCTGTCATCCAGATATTTCTTCAGCAGGTCATCGTTAGTGCCGGTGTAACCCAGCGTGAACGGACGGCTGAAGTCGATTCCGCCTGTGGCATTGATCTGCTGATTCAGCGCGGTGTTGCCCATCTTGGTGCCGCGGGCCTTGCCCAGCATCTTGATTTCGCCGTTTTCCAGACCGATGACCGGCTTGATGGACAGCAGACCGCCCGCAAAAGCAACGGTCTTGGAGATGCGGCCGCCCTTTTTCAGGTATTCCAGCGTATCCAGCACGGCAACCAGATGCACCTTCTCGCGGGCTTCCGTCACCTTTTCTACGATGGTCGCCCGGTCGTCGCCCTGCTCCAGCAGGTCAATGGCGTATTCCACCAGCACACCGCTGCCGATGGCTACGTTCTTGCTGTCTACGACGGTGATGCAGTCGTAATCCTCTGCAGCGATGCAGGCGCTCTGATAGGTACCGGACAGTTTCTGCGATACGGTGATCACGATGGCTTCGTCGCCATCCTCGGCCACCTGCTGAAATACATCCGCAAAGGTCTGCGGCGGAATCTGGCTGGTGGTGGGGACTTCGGGGCTGGTGACCAGTCGCTGATAGAATTCCTCTTTGCTCATTTCCACGCCGTCGGCGAATTCTTCTTCGCCGAAACGGATGGTCAGCGGGATGACCGTCGCCTTGGGCTGATAAGCCGGGGTCAGGTCTGCGGTGGAATCGGTAATGATGCGGATACTCATGATCAAGACTCCTTTTTATATAATTTTTTATAGGTCGAACATTTATCGCAGGAATATGTGCAGCAACCAGCCGTAAAAGCGATTGTACGGCTGATAGCGCATCGGCAGATCCATCCATGTTTTCTTGTCCACGATGCTCTTATAATGTGAGAATGCGTCGAAACCGTCTTTGCCGTGGTAAGAGCCCATGCCGCTCTCTCCCACGCCGCCGAAGCCCATTTCGCTGGTAGCCAGATGGATGACCACGTCATTGACACAACCGCCGCCGAAAGAGCAATGCTCCGTCACCGTACGGATGTTCTCTTTGCTTTCGGAAAACATGTACAGCGCCAGCGGCTTGGGCTTGTCGGCCAGCAGACCGGTGACTTCGTCGATGGTGCGGAAGGTCAGCACCGGCAGTACCGGGCCAAAAATTTCCTCCTGCATCACGGCATCATCCCACGTCACATTGTCCATGACCGTGGGCGCAATGCGACAGGCTGCCTCATCGGTTTCGCCGCCAATGACGACCTTCGCCGGATCAATCAGACCGAAGATGCGCTTGAAGTGCTCGCCGTGGATGATTTTGCCGTAATTCTCATTTTTCAGCGGTTCAGTACCGAACTGTTTTTCAATTTGCTTGCGGATTTCTGCCAGCAGCTGATCCTTCACATCGGCATGGCACAGAATATAATCCGGTGCCACGCACGTCTGACCGCAATTGAGGAATTTGCCGAATACGATGCGCTTGGCTGCCAATCCGATTTTCGCGGTATTGTCCACGATGCACGGGCTTTTGCCGCCCAGTTCCAGTACCGCCGGGGTCAGCGTTTCTGCGGTATGGCGCAGGACCTCCCGACCGACGGTCTGGCCGCCGGTAAAGAATACAAAATCAAATTTCTGCTCCAGCAGGGCCGTATTTTCCTGACGACCGCCGGTCACAACCGCCACATATTCCGGCGGGAAGCATTCTGCAACGATTTTTTCAATCACCGCACCGGTCGCCGGTGCATAGGCGCTGGGCTTCAGAATAACTGTATTTCCGGCAGCAATGGCATCGGCCAGCGGATCCATCGTCAGCAGAAACGGGTAATTCCACGGACTCATGATCAGCACGTTTCCGTAGGGCGAGGCCTGCCGGTAGCTGACCGAAGCAAACTGCGCCAACGGGGTATAAACGATGTGGCGGCGGGCAAAGCGGCGCACATGACGAATCATGTAACTCAGCTCCGTCAGTGCCAATCCGGCTTCACACATGAATCCCTCGAACGCACTTTTGCCCAGATCGGCGTGCAGTGCATCCGTGATGTCCTGTTCGTGGGCTTTGATGCTGTTGTACAGCTTTTTCAGCATTTCCACCCGGAATGCGACCGGCAAGGTTGCACCGGTCCGGAAATACGCGCGCTGGCGCTCCAGCATGGTCTGTATGGTCAATGCATCCATGACTTCTCAGCTCCAATCTGCAACTTGTTCGTAAAATACTTCCAGTTCTCTGGCATTGTACTCCACCGGAACGGGGTACAGCGGGTTGGCCTCCCGGTGGGCATGCTGCGCCATATGAGGAATGTCTTCCCGACGGATGCCGGACAACTTTTCGGGGATACCCATCCGGCGGTTCATTTCCCGGATGGCCTTGATGAATGCCGCTGCCGCCACTGCCGGATCCTCTTCCGGTCCGGCAATTCCAGCCACCACCGCCAGCCGATGCAGCTTCAGATGTACTGCACTGCCGTATGCATCCAGCACGATGGGCATCAGTACGGCATTGGCCAACCCGTGCGGGATGTTATATTGTCCACCCAGAGAATGTGCTACCGCATGGATATAGCCCACATAGGACCGGGAAAATGCATTGCCAGCCTGATATGCGGCCTCCAGCATCGCCTTGCGTGCCTCCATATCGGTACCGTCACGGTAAGAGTTCTCCAGATTGCGGAAAATCAGCCGCACCGCTTCTTCGGCCATCGCACGGGTCTTCCGTGTCGTGGAGCGGCCGATGTAAGCCTCAACCGCATGGGTCAGCGCATCCATGCCGGTCGTGGCCGTCAGGTGCGGCGGCAACGTACGCACCGATTCCGCATCCAGCACCGCGGCACGGGGAATCATGGTAAAATTGTTCATGGTGTATTTGTGACGGGTCTTGTCGTCGGTGATGACCGCCGTGACCGTTGTTTCGCTGCCGGTACCGGCTGTGGTCGGAATCGCCACCAGCGGCGGCAGTCGGCGCCACACCCGCAACAGGCCCTTCAGCTGATTCAGGTGTCGGTTGGGATACACGACCAGCGCACCTGCCGCCTTGGCGCAGTCGATGACCGATCCGCCGCCGAACGCGATAATGCCCTGACATTGATTCTGCTGGTACACATCCCGCGCTGCCTCCGTATTGGATACGGTCGGATTGGGACAGGTTTCGTCATAAACGGCGCAGAAAATACCTGCTTCGGCCAGCCTGGCTTCCAGCGGTGCCGTCATGCCGCTCTCCCGGAGAAAACGGTCCGTGACCAGCAGCACACGGTCAATATTTTGTTTGCCCAGCCATTGTGGCAGCGCATCGGTGCCGTCCAGATGCTCCGGCATCCGGTAAGGCAGTACCGGCATTGCTGCATAAAATCCAGCCTGTACCGTCCGGCACAGTGCCCGGTTATACCACTTCATGCTGTCCGATCCCTTCCTTACTGATGGTGCGCAAATTGGAAGAAATACTCTCCAGCGCCGTATACATGGCCCGGCGGTCCTCATCGCTGAGTCCGGCACCGGCCTTTTCCACGGCCTCCTGCGCGCGGAGACTTACCCATCTGGCGGCCTCCTGACCTTTTTCGGTCAGCACCAGATTGGCGCGATAGGCCGTCGAGGTACCGCCCCGGCTGCGGCGCTCCACCAAGCCTTCGTTTTCCAGCTCCGACACCGAGCGGGAAACGGCCGCTTTGTTGACATCGCAAATCTCGCACAGCCGCACTGCGGTCACGCCTTCACTGTAACGTGCCAATGCCATCAGATACTGGGCATGATAACCCTTCAGTCCATATTTTTCCATTTCATCCCGCTCGATCCGCTGAATACAACGGTGAATCCCGTTGATTGCAGAGACGAACTGTTCAAAACGCGTAACCATCTTATACAACCGCTCCTTTGTGATTGATTATTTGTTGATTTTTCAACATCTGATTCAAAAAAAGAGTACCGTTGGGTACTCTTGCATTATACAACATTTTTGTTGATTTGTCAACAAAAATGTTCATTTATTCATCATTTTTTTGCTCCATCTGCGCCCGATATTTTCGTCCCACCTGTATGGAAGTTTCCAACGACGAGCCGCGCCGGATGGCATCCTGTCCGAAGCGGTTCCGGAGGGCATCCATGGTACGGTCCATTTTCCGCGCCCGTTCCCGTTCCGGACTGGCAAACAGCGTCAGCTGCTCCGTCTCTCATCTGGTAATCTGTGTCAGCGCGATCCCCAGCAGCCGCAGCGGCGTTTCTCCGTCCCACAACGTATCAAACAGGCCACGGCTGATTTGATAGATTTCATCGCTGATATCGCTCGCAGCATCCAGCTGCTGCTGATGGCTCCGGTCCCGGAAATCGTTCCCCCGGATAGTCACCGCCACACAGCCCGCCTTGGCAGATTCGGCCCGCATCCGTGCAGATACCGCATCTGTCAGGAGCCGCAGGATCCGGCAGGCCTCCTCCCGTCGGATCACATCACTTTCCAGCGTCGTGGAAATGCTGAAACCCTTGGCCTCCTCCGGCACGTCCGACACCGGTGTATCATCCAAGCCGTTGGCAAAGCGGTGAATCTGCGCACCCAGCTTTTCCCCCACCAGCCGCTGCACCCGGCTCAACTCCGTCTGCGCCAGCTGGCCGATGGTAGCGATTCCTGCCTGTTCCAGACGATGTGCGGTTGATTTGCCCACCGTAAAGAGTTCCCCTACCGGCAGCGGCCACATTTTACTGCGGATTTCATGGGGAAATAAGGTATGCACCCGATCCGGTTTCTCGAAATCGCCCGCCATTTTTGCCAGCATCTTATTCCCGGCCACACCTACGTTGACCGTAAAGCCCAATTCCTGCCGGATGGTGTCCTTGATTTCATGCGCCAGCGCTACCGGATCCGGGTAAATGTATTCCGTTCCGGACAGATCCAGAAAGCATTCGTCGATGGAGTATTTCTCCACTACCGGCGCGTAACGGCGGCAAATCGCCATAAATGCTTCCGAATTTTTCACATACAGGCGAAAATCGGACGGTACCACCACGAGTTCCGGACACTTCCGCAGTGCCATAGATACCGGTTCGCCGGTTTTAATGCCGTATTTTTTGGCAGGAACCGATTTTGCCAGAATGATACCGGTACGTTTGTTCCGGTCGCCTCCGATGGCTGACGGAATCAGCCGGAGATCCGGTTCTCCCGCCGCTACCCTGCGCGCAGCTTCCCATGAAAGATATGCGCTGTTTACGTCAATATGAAAAATCAGCCGGCTCATACGGGTTTCTCCTCTCCGTTTTGCTCCTGAATATCTTCAATCAAAAAAATTATAGCAAAAAATGGCTCCCGGTGCAAGCGGGAGCCGAAAGTTGTATGAAAAGCGATGATTTTTATCTGCGCCGCCACATATCGCGGGAGAACAGAACAAAAATCGGGAACAGTTCCAGACGGCCGGCCAGCATATCAAACGCCAGCACCAGCTTGGAGAATGCGCTGTAACCACTGAAATTGCAGGTCGGGCCAACCGCTTCAATGCCTGGCCCCATATTATTCATGCTTGCCAGCACTGCTGAAAAATTGGTGCCGAAGGAATAACCGTCGATGGAGATCAGCAAAATGCTGACGATCATCAGCATTACATAGGCCGCAAAATACGCAAACGTATTGGTGACCACCTGTTCATTGATGGCACGGCCGTTGTTGCGGATGACTTTCACATACTGGGGGCTGATGACCTGACGCGTATTACGGCGGATACCCTTGACCAGCAGCAGAATGCGGATGCACTTGAAGCCGCCGCCGGTACTGCCTGCACAGGCGCCGGTCACCATCAGGCACATCAGGATGGTCTTGGCAAAGGACGGCCACAAGTCATAGTTCGTAGTGGCATAGCACGTACTGGTAATGATGCTTGATACCTGAAATGCCGCATGATGCAGTGCGTCCCACAGGCTGTCATACAGACCGCGGATGTTCAGCGTAATCAGCAGGATGCTGCCGAAAATCAATCCCAGATACAGCCGCAGTTCTTCGTCTTTGAACACGCTGCGGAACTGACCGATCAGCAGCAGATAGTAGCAGGAAAAGTTCACACCGAACAGCGCCATGAACACGGTCGTAACATTCCGGAGATAGGGGCTATACCCGGCCATGCTGTCATTTTTGATGCTGAAACCACCCGTGCCGGCCGTACTGAACGCCGTACAGAGCGCTTCGAACAGCGGCATCTTGCCCACCACCAGAAACAGCATATTGATGATGGTCAGCACCACATACAGCACATACAGAATGACCGCCGTTTTCTTCATCCGGGGAACGATTTTGCCCACATCGGGGCCGGGGCTTTCCGCCCGGAGCAGGTGCATGGTGTAGCCGTTACCACCCGTACTGGGGATGATCGCCAGCAGCAGCACCAGCACACCCATGCCGCCCAGCCATTGACTGAAACAGCGCCAGTATATAATGCCCTTGGGCAACACCTCCACATCCGACAATGTGGTGGCACCGGTGGTAGTAAAGCCGGACACGATTTCAAAAAATGCGTCAATGTAGCTGGGGTACTCACCGGACAGATAAAACGGCAGACACCCAGTCAGACTAAGTACGATCCAGCAGATCCCCACGCACACCATGCCCTCACGTGCATGAAAAACCCTGGATGCGCCTTTGCACAAAAAGGCCAACCCACCCGAAATCACACCAATCAGGAGCATCGTCTGCACAAATGCATCTGCCGATGCTTCTTCTCCGCAGGACCAGCTGATGAGCCATGCGGGGATCATGAATACCGCACTGACGGCCAGAATCTGGGCAATAAACCGCCTGATCATTTTATAATTCATAGCTGCCTCCCCGCTCAGGCAAAAATATCATTGAGCTGCTGAAGCAGGCCACGGCCGTTGGTGACCACAACCAGTGTGTCACCCTTGGTGAAGCGGGAATTACCGGCAGGGATTTCCATATGGGCACCGTGGGTAATACTGGCGATCAGCACATTGGGCTTCAGCGTGATGTGCTTCAGCGGTGTATCACAGTGAAGGGTTTGCTCGCCCACCAGAAACTCCACGGCTTCCATCTGGTCTTCGGCGATGCTGTGTACCGAAATGGCGGCACCGGTCTGATTGTGCATGGCCCGGACATAGCGGATGATGGCGTTGCAGCACAGATCCTTGGGAGCGACCACGCTGCCCAGCGACAGCGTATCCACCAGCCGCCGGTTTTCGATGCGTCCCAGCTTGGTGATGACGTGCGGTACGCCGCTGGTCTGACCGTACAGGGAGATGATCATATTCAGTTCGTCCAGACCGGTCAGCGCTACCAGCGCGTCGCAGGTCGAAATACCGTTGCTTTCCAGCAGGGCCTGGTCGGTCGCATCGCCGTGGAGCACATGTGCACGGGGCAGTGCCGCCGAAAGGAGTTTGCACTTTTCTTCGTCCTGTTCGATCAGCGTGACCTCAATTCCGTCTTTTTCCAGCATCTGCGTCAGATACACGCTGATCCGGTCGCCGCCGCACAACATGACCCTCCGGGCGCGCCGGGTGATGATACCCATGCTTTTCAGCAGCTTGGTCAGGTTTTCCGTGGGTGCGGTAACGAAAATCCGGTCGCCCTCACGCAAGGTAAACTGACCGGTAGGCGCGATCGCACGGCCGTTGCGAAGTACACCGCACACCAGCACTTTGCACCCGATGACGTTGTTCAGCGCGGTCATGGAGACGTTGCACAATTTGCATTTGCCGTCAATGCGCAGTTCCACGATTTCTGCCTTGCCTTTGGCAAAGGTTTCCCGTCGCAGAAATCCGGGGTATTTCAGCAGACGGTCAATTTCCGTAGCCGCCTGTCGCTCCGGATTGACGACCATGGACAGGCCAAACACATGGCGCAGCGCATAAATCTGGTTGGTATATTCCGGATTCCGGATCCGGGCAATGGTATGCAGATTGGGATTGATACCGTGGGCAGTCGTACAGCACAGCAGGTTGATTTCGTCCTTGCCGGTGGCTGCCACCAGCAGGTCTGCATCTTTTACACCGGCATCCAGCAGGGTATCCATCGCGGCACAGTTGCCTTTGACGATCAGCACGTCGTATTCCTGCGTGGTGGAATCCTGAAGCGTTTCGCTGGAATCAATCAATGTGACATCGTGGCCCTCCAGCAGCAGACCGCGGGCCAATGTCGTACCGACACGACCGTCACCCGTAATAATGATATTCATGACTTGCTTCCTCTTTTGCAATTTTGCTCATGAAAGCCGCATGCGCGCTTTACAGCGTCATCAGCCGGTCCAGAATCTTGTGTGCGGCCTGTTCTTTGGTCATGAGATCCAGTGTATCGAATCCATCCCGTGTAATCAGGGTGATGACGTTGGTATCCACACCGAATCCGGCACCGGCCGTCCGCAGGGAGTTGGCGCAGATCATATCGCAGTTTTTGGAGGTCAGCTTCTTGGCCGAATTCTCCAGCACATCGTCCGTCTCCATCGAGAATCCGCAGATTTTCTGGCCGGGCTGCTTGTGCTCGCCCAGATACTTCAGAATGTCACGGGTGCGCTTCAGCGGGATGCTCATGTCGCCTTCCTTTTTCTTGATTTTGCCGTCGGCCACGGTCACGGGGGTATAATCCGCTACTGCCGCGGCTTTGATGATGAAGTCCTGCTCCGGTGCGGCCGCCGTGACCTCCCAGAACATATCCTCTGCCGTCGTGACCGGTACGCTATGCACAAACATCGGCACCGGCACATCCATGTGTCCATGCACCAGCGTGACCTCTGCACCGCGCAGTGCTGCTGCACGGGCAATGGCACAGCCCATTTTGCCGCTGGAATGGTTGGTGATGAAGCGCACCGGATCAATGGGTTCCCGCGTAGCGCCTGCCGTCACCAGCACCTTTTTGCCTGCCAGATCCTTTTCGCAGGCGATTTCCTGCAGGATATACTGGAACAATACGCTTTCCTCCGGCATCCGTCCGTCACCGGTGTCTCCGTTGGCCAGCATTCCGCGGTCAGGTGCTACGATCTCATAGCCAAAGCGACGCAGTTTCTCAATGTTATCCTGTACAATGGGATTGTGGAACATATTGTGGTTCATCGCCGGGGAAATGATTTTCTTGCAAGGGCAAGCCATCACGGTGGTCGTCAGCATATCGTCCGCCAGACCGTTGGCAATCTTGCCGATGACGTTGGCCGATGCCGGAGCAACCATCACCACATCGGCCTGCTTGGCCAGTGCAACGTGCTCCACGCTGTACTGAAAATTACGGTCAAAGGTGTCGATCAGGCACTTGTTGGCCACCAGCGACTCAAAGGTGATGGGATTGATGAACTGGGTGGCATTCTGCGTCATCAGCACATGGACATTACAGCCCGCCTTTTTCAGCATCCGGGCCAGATTGGGGATTTTGTACGCGGCAATACTGCCGGTCACAGCCAGTACAACGGTTTTTCCGGTCAACATAATCTATTTACCTCCGTAATCGAAATAAAAACAAAAAAACTGTGGTATGACACAATCATACCACAGGAACGGATTTCGTACAAGCATACGCCTGCAAAATTTTATTCTTTTTTGCGGAATTTACGCTGCAGCGGCTTCTTTCTTCTTGCCGGCAAAGAAGGTCGCAATCACGCCGATGACACCGATGGAGGCCCACAGCATGAACACAGAGTTCCAACCGAATGCCGTCATCACCTTGGAGAACAGGATGTTGGCAGCAGCGGCGGCGGCATAGCCGGTACAATCCAGCACACCATTGACGCTGGACACCTTGCCGGTCTTGCCCAGACCGGGGATGTAAATGCTCCACAGCAGCGCAGAAGAACAGCTCATGGCCAGCAGTGCGGCAACCAGCAGTACCAGACTCAGGATCACGTTGTCAGTCAGGAGCATACAGCAGAACATTGCTGCGGAGGCTGCAAAGGCGGTACGCATCATGGGGATGTCCTTTTCGTTGATGGAGCGGAAAATCACCAGTGCAGCAAACGGCATCAGCGAGCGGGCGGTGGAAATGCCGGAGAAGATCAGGTTGGCGGTGTTGTTGTCAAAGCCCAGATTTTCCGTCAGATAGGTGGGGATCCAGAAGGAAATGGATGCTGCACCAATTTCCACCAGACAGGCGATCACCATATAGAATACGAACTTTTCAATTTTGAACACGGACAGCAGCGAGCCAAGACCTTGACCCTTGGTGGTCTTGTAGGTCAGCAGCCCCTTCTTCTCCATCGAGGTCAGTACGCTGTACATAATGCCGGCGACCACCAGTGCCGTACCGCCGGCGGCGGCAAAGGCCCACGTCCAGTTATTCAGCATCGCAAATACGCTGGCGATCAGCGGACCGGCAAAGGACGCGAAGGAGAAAAACACGCAGATGGTCCGGGCATGGTTGGGCTTGGTGTTCTCAGCGATGATCTTCATCAGCGGACCGCGCACCATGGACAGCGC
>JAFTRF010000058.1 GCA_017462405.1 Clostridia bacterium
ATCGGTTCGTCCAGAATCAGCAGCGGTGGATTTTCCATAATCGCCTGTGCGATGCCGAGCCGGTGGCGCATACCCAGCGAAAACTTGCCTGCCGGCTGCTTGCTGTCGGGGTCCAGCCCCACTTGACGGATGACGTCTTTGATGCGGTCGTCCTTGATTTTGTGGTGGATGGACGCCAACAGCTTCAGATTCTTGAATGCGTTCATGCCGGGGATGAAGCCGGGGTCCTCGATGATGATGCCGATGTCCTGCATCCGGGCCGGGACGACTTTCTTGCCGTTGACGTAAATTTCGCCTGCACTGGGTTCCATGAAACCGCAGATGCACTTGAACATGACGGTTTTACCGGAACCGTTGCGGCCAATCACGCCGTGGATCTTGCCCTGTTCAAAGGTGATGGATACACCCTTGAGGGCGGTGACGTGCTTGAATTTCTTGGTTACATTGCGTACTTCGACCATGTTGGACATAATGATTCCTCCTTAAAATACATTCTTTTCAAATATGCTGTCTTTCCGGTAAAATATCCACACACTGCTGACCAGCAAAAGCAGGATGATGCCGAACTGAATCAACAATGCCTGCGAAACTGTAAATACGTTTTCCCGTACCGGTGCAAGCCATCCCGGATTGGACCACATCAGCACCGCATATCGCTGCACCGTATTCTCACCGAACAGGACGGCCCCCATGCCACTCGCCGCAAATGCAGACCAGCTCAGCAACAGACAACCGGCGATGCTTCCGCCGACCTTGGAGAATGCGACATTGAAAAACAGAATCGTACAGCCGAGCAGCATATTGCTGACCCACATCAGCACGATGGTCAGCAACGTAGCAGAAATTCCGCTGTACGAATCGACCACCACCTCATTGAAACTGATTGAGAAAGACAATCCATAGTCCTGCGGCAAATTGCTGTATTGCGCCAGTGACCGGATCACACCGCCCCAATCCAACGAAAAGCGCATCACGGGCAGCAGCGACAGTACCAGACTCCCCCAGACCAACAACGGAATCACCAGCGATGCCATGCTGATATACAGAATCTGTCCGACGACCCAGTTGAGCCGACCGGTACGGATCTGAACATACGGCGTATGGCTGGTGGCAAAGGGCGCAGACGCAAACAGCAGGATGACCGTTCCCACATACATAATCAGATAATTCGCGCTTTTGATGTAAAATGGCAGGACCCACGGACTGATGGTCATGCCGCTGGCGGTACAGAACAAACGAATATTTTTCGTATACCACAGCGCGAACGTCAGATAGATCGCTAAAACAGCATAAATCGTCGGGTTGTATTTCCATTTGCGGAAATTGGTCAATGCACAGGACCACTACCATTTCAGATTAACCATGTTTGACCCTCCTTTTGATGCTCCATACGGCAATCCATCCTGCGATGCCGCAATACACGCAGGAAAAGAAAAGTTGACCCACAAGCTGCAGCACCGAAGACTCACCCAACAATACTCTGCCGCCAAAGAGCAGGGCATTTACATCGAGGGGATTGGTGTAATCCATGAGCAGAATCAGCAAAATATCAACGGAAATCGGCGTAACCACCGCACCCACCTTGTGACGGAAACACGCCGCTGCGGCCGCTGCGATTGCGGCCATGCTCATACCGCCGGTGGACCAGGTCAGCAGCTTACAGAGGACATATAAATACGGGTATCCTGCATAATACAGCGAACTGTACGTGCCGCTGGCATAGTCGACCAGCGGATGCCCACAGCAAACCAGTACGGCAAGAAAAAGTGAAATGCCCACAAACACAGTGAGAAAACCGGTCAGCATCACCACACCAACGTATGCCATCGCATAGCCACTTGTCCCGGCACGGATCGCCCAATAATGCAGCATATTCGTATCGGAATCATCTACATAGCTCATCACGAAGGGGATTGCCGGCAACACACACAACACATACAAATAAATGCTTCCTATGCCCATTAGTGCGAGATTCGTGATCTCGATGGCTGCCGATGAAACTGTTGGGTTAGCCATAGGAAGCCACAGCATCACTGGTACCAGCAGGATGCTGACGTACAGCAACGGACTGGAAAACGCCCGCCGCAGCAGTGTCCGAAAAATAGCCATTGATTCAAACCTCCTTAAAAAATACAAACCGTTGTTCGGTGCTTGGGGATGGGGTTAGCTTTAGCCCGGAAAGGTCGCTGGTCTTTAGCCCCCTCTGTTGCTACGCGACATCCCCCCGAAGGGGGGAACAAGTCAGCAGAGCGAAAACAACGGGCTTTGATTGAAGTTTTAACAAATCTAACTCGTTCGCCCCTTTGGGGAGATGCCGAGCGCAGCGAGGCAGAGGGGGAAAGCGGCCGCACAAACCCTTAAGTCGTCCGCATCACCCTCCGGGAGAGGGCTTTTCGGGCTTTTGCCCTTCATTGCTCTACCGCATTGTATTTGGTGACCGGTATAATTGCCGGGCTTGACAGGTACTGCTTTTGACTCCCGTATTCAGAGTCAGTAAGCAACTCTCCTGTTTCTGCATCGGCATCGGCGTGCGAGAAAAAGTACGCCGGTAATTTCGTTCCATCTTCCAGTTCCCATTCCCTTTCCTCCCGGAATATGAAAACCCATCTCGGACGACATCTTCCATCCTCCCGCATGGAAGAAACCAACTCCACATGGTGCAGCGTATAATTGTCCACATCCGAGCGTTCGATCATCATCTCGCTGACATTTTCAAATGCCTTTTGCGGTGAACAAATACGGACCTCCGACACGACCTGATAATTCTTGTGAAGACCGGAAAACTCTACACGAAACAATCCTTCGTCTGTAAACACGAAATCCACCTTGGAAGTCCCCTCCGGTGTTTCCGGCTCGTATACCTCAAATTCGATCCAGTACAGGTCGCCGCCCGAATAGTCTGTGGTGTGGATACCTGTAGCATTGATAAACTCCTGCAGCACGTCCGGGGTAAATTGCTGGGCAGTAGAAAGCCGATACCCGGTGTAGTTGGTTTGTGTCAGAATCTTTTCCGCTTCCGCCACAAATTTCGCCATCTGTGCCGTATTGGTCGTCGGCTTCGTCAGCTGTGCATAGATTGGACCGTGCATCGCACTGTCCTGCGCTTCGCGCATACTCTCATACGCCCAATCCACCTGCCCCCGTTTGGGATACTCATAATTCCACCAGGACATCCGCTTACAATCTTGCGGCGTACCGATCCATTGATTGTTTACCCACAGTGTTTCGTCGTAACTGTAATCGTACATCGTAAAAATCCATCCGTTTTGATTGCCTTGGATATTGGGTCCTGACTTATAGTCCGTCCGGGTGGTTTCCTCGCCGGGAAAGAACAGCTGCGTCACCGATTCCACGGTCAGTCCGTCCGGCAAGGATACGTCGTAGGTCGTAACCTGCATTTTCTCCGGG
>JAFTRF010000059.1 GCA_017462405.1 Clostridia bacterium
AAGAGGAATACTCCAACTATATGTCGCTGTTTACAGATCATTATACATTTTTGGAAACCGTCCTGAAAATGCAGAAAAACTGGCGCGGCTTTGACTGCGTGAGAGGGGAAGAACGGTACCGCGAAATTCTCGCAAAAGCAGAAATACTCGCCAAAAAAGAAGAAAAGTGACAGCACCACAAAAAGCCAAGGCGTAAGCCTTGGCTTTTCTGTTTCACCGTACGGACAACTGCTTCAGTATCCGGTCGCATTCTCTCATATCGTTGGTGGTGAACATTCTGCATCCCAGTTCCAGTGCCTTTTTATAGGACTCGTATGTGTCGTTAATGCACACACAGGGCAGCATATCGTGGGCCAGACAGTAATCGAAATTTTCACGGTAATCCACGGGGCTTTTGCCTTTTTCCTCGGAGTACAAGCAGCACCAGTCGTACAATTCTGCACGAGGAATGGAAGCAGTATCGATGGACCGGCAGCAGTTGTGGATACCTTGTCCGTGAATGGGAATATCGTGTCCGTGGTGACGGACGATGTGCTCCAGTACGCGGTCGCTGAAGGAGTTCATCATGGACCGCTCACGCAGGCCATACTCATCAATCATCACCAACAGCTGATCCGCTGCGGCAAAGGCAAAATCGTCTCCTACGTCCTGGGGATAGTCTTTCAATTCCCAGTTGATCCGCAAATCAGTATCCTTGATCTGTGCAATAAATTCCTCTACCGAGGGGATCGGCGTGCCGGCAAATTCCTCGGAGAACCAAGCGCCGGCATCCAGACGCCGGATCTCCTCGTAGGTCATCTCGTTGCTCCAGCCGTCGTGTCCGGTGGTGCGTTTTGTGTTGCGGTCGTGCAGGATGATCAGTTTTCCGTCGCGGGTCATATGAACGTCAGTTTCGATCATATCCGCGCCGAAATTTATAGCGGATACAAAGGCAGGCATCGTGTTTTCCGGACAGAATTTCCGATCACCGCGATGGGCCGACAGAATTATTTCACCGTTGTACAGCATGAGATTCTTCCTCCTTACGGACAATGCATTTTCGCAGACGCATCCAGGTCAGTCGATTGCGTACCATAGGGGAGCAATCCAGCAGAGCAGGGAGCGTTTCAGGTGCTACGTCGATATCCGACAGTGAGGATTTCACGCCCAGCGTTTTATATACGCCTTCCAGCGTATCTGCGTCGGGCATGGAAAGGATCTCGTGCCGGATCACGTCCAGGCACTCCATCAGTTTTTCAGCAGAAACTCCATCGGCGGCATCCTTCGCGTTTTCCGCAATGATTTCCTCCGCCATGGTCTCGCCGAAAACGGATACAATCTGCTCCTTGCTGTACCGAGCATAATCCCGGAACGTGATGGACGTATCGTGGCAAATCGCCTGATATTCCCGAATGGCCAAAAGAGTTCCTACGCCTACTTTTTCTCCGTGCAGAGCATCGGAGTGCACGCCAAGGGATTCCGGATGCATCTCAATAAGATGGGATATGTGATGCTCCGCTCCCGATGCGGGACGGGAATTGCCCATCATCTGCATGGCCAGACCGGACAGCAGAAGGCCGTACATCAGCTTCGTGTATGCCGCTTCATCGCCTGCCACAATACCGCTGGCAGATTCCAGTACCTGCGCGGTGGCATCCGCGGTCATATCCGCGATCCGTTTGCAGTAAAACTCTCCCGTCAAGTGAGAGGAGATCTTCCAATCCGTCAGTGCCACGTATTTTCCAATCATATCACCAAAACCGGACCGAGCCAGACGAATCGGTGCATTTTTGATAATATCAATATCGGCAATAACGATTTTCGGTGCTACGGCTGTTAGGGTTTTCTTGCATCCGTGCCAGGTCATAGCCGCCACGGAGGAACAGAACCCGTCCACGCTGGCGGCAGTAGGGCAGGAGATGAAAGTCATCCCCTTCTGGTAGGCGCAGTAGCGCACGATGTCGTGGACCGTGCCCGAGCCAACGGCGATCAGAACCTGCGTGTCCGTCGGCAGCTTTTCAAGAAGGAGATCCACGCCGTGCTCATTTGCATGCAGATCTTCCGACGGCAGAACGATTTCGTGATCTGCTCGCGGATGTCGATCGGCTGTGGCACGGTAGGTGTTCTCGTCGTATACTGCTGTTCGAACGCCATGGATCTCTGCCGTGGAAAGATACCGTTCGAATTCGTGCAGGCAACCGCATTCCACGACCGACAAAATGGTTTCCATTTTATGTTCTCGGCCGCAGGCGCATTTTCCATTGTACTGTGTGCTGTCAATGATCATTATTTTTCTCTCCTTTGTCCGTAATAAGCATTCGCACCGTGTTTTCGGAAATAATGCTTATCTGCTAACTCAGACTGCAGCTTTGCATGAGGGCTTAGCTGCAGCGCGTAATAGGCCATCATGGCGCTTTCCTCTAACACAACGGCATTTTCCACCGCTTTTACCGCATCCCGTCCCCATGTGAATGGTCCGTGGGAATGCACCAGCACCGCCGGAATTTCATCGGGGTTTTGGCAGGCGAAAGTTTCCACAATAACGCTGCCGGTATTCTTTTCATATTCCGTGAAAATTTCCCCCTGCGTCATCTTTCTTGTGCAGGGGATATCTCCGTAGAAATTGTCCGCGTGGGTGGTTCCCAGCGCAGGAATGGAGTGACCGGCTTGTGCGAAAACCGTG
>JAFTRF010000060.1 GCA_017462405.1 Clostridia bacterium
ACTAAGCACAAACATCAGAACCCGTCGGGTTCATCTATAAGCGAAAACCGACCCCAAATCCATAAAGGAAGGGATGAGTCCCAAGACTTAGTCAGTTTTCGACCGACCCAGGAACATCCACTCTGAAATTATCAGAAAGGCTGATCCCGATGATTTAGTTAAATAGGAAATCCCGATCACCAGACAAGATCCACCACGAAAGGCGATGAGTCCCATGAACAAGCGGAGCGCATCTCTTTACTGGAAGAAATCGAATCACAAATGGTAAATCGGAAAGGCTGAGTCCAATGTACTATTTAATTTAGCATCCCCGAATACACGATAAGGGTGAGTACAAAGTACCAGCATATTACTGATGGGTAAAGCCCATCCCGAATCAAATAAGAAGCGGTGTTCCTGTCCGGACAGGAACACCGCTAATTTATGCGAAAAAATCAAAAAGAAAAGGCGCTTCTCCGGAGAAAAGCGCCTTTTGCGACGAAAACCTGTAAGCCGAGTTCTGTCGTGGACAATCATCTATCTCGACGACGCATTGCTGCGCCGCTCAAGCCACCTCCACAGGACACGCCGGGCAAGCGTATGCGTCCCTCCACGGTGTTGCATCGGATAGGGTTTACAGGGCCACACAGTCTCCTGTGTGCCGGTGAGCTCTTACCTCGCCGTTCCACCCTTACCGCAGGCAAGCCTGCGGCGGTATATTTCTGTTGCACTTTCCCTAAGGTCACCCTCGGCGGCCGTTAGCCGTTACCCCGCCCTCTGATGCTCGGACTTTCCTCAGACGGGGCCTTTCGGCACTCCGCCCGCGACTGTCCGGTTATGTCGCATCACCTATTGTACCCCCAATCCGTCCGATTGTCAAGAAAATATTTTCACAGAAAATTCATCGCTTTTTTATCCCTTTTTTTCAAAAAAGGGATTTCATCTGACAGAAAAATAGGCTATAATAAGAGAGAAGAAACGGCAGCGGCGGGCTGCCGCAGGATATACGGTTTTATTTTACAGCATCAATAAGAATTTAAGCGGAGGTTATGAAAAATGCAGGATAGCAGAGTACAGCGTTTTATGGATTCGCTGAAGGGCAAGCGGGTGACGTTTTGCGGCGTGGGCGTCAGCAATACACCGGTTGCGGAACTGTTTGCACAGAAAGGGGCTAAGATCACCATTTGCGACAAGCGCAGTCAGGAACAGCTGGGTGAGATCGGTGAGCGTCTGCAGCGGATCGGTGCGACGTTCCACACCGGCAGCGACTATATGGCCAATCTGGATGCGGACATCGTGTTCCGTACGCCGGGTATGCGCTACTACATCCCCGAACTGAACGAGGCCCGCAAGAAGGGCATGGCCGTGACTTCCGAAATGGAGATGTTCTTTGATCTGTGCCCCTGTCCCATCATTGCGGTGACTGGCAGCGACGGCAAGACCACCACCACCTCCATCAGTGCGGAAATGATGCGCGCACAGGGCAAGAAAGTTTATCTGGGTGGCAACATCGGCGTGGCGCTGCTGCCGCTGGTGGAGCAGATCCAGCCCGATGATATCGCCGTGGTGGAACTGTCCAGCTTCCAGCTGATTTCCATGCGCCGCAGCCCGGATGTGGCCGTGATCACCAATATCACGCCCAACCATCTGGATATGCATAAGGATATGCAGGAATACGTGGATTCCAAGAAGAATATCTTCCTGCATCAGACGGCGTTCGGCCGTACCGTTCTGAACCGCGACAACGAGCTGACCAACTCCTTCGTGGAGGAAGCCCGCGGTCAGGTGTTCCAGTTCAGCCGCCGCGGTCCCGTGGAAAACGGCACGTGGCTGCGCGAGGACGGCATGATCATGATGCGCCTCAACGGGGTGGATACGGAAGTGTTCTCCTCCAAGGACATCCGCATCCCCGGCAAGCACAACATCGAAAACTATATGACCGCCATTGCCGCCGTATGGGGCCGCGCAGACATTGATGCCATGCATCAGGTTGCCGTGAACTTCCCCGGCGTCGAGCACCGCGCCGAGTTTGTCCGGGAGCTGGGCGGTGTGCGCTACTACAACGACTCCATCGCAACCACGCCTTCCCGTACCATTTCCGGCACGTTGTCGCTGTTCGATCAGAAGATCATCGTGATCTTCGGTGGCTACGACAAGCTGGTGCCGTTTGAACCGCTGGGCCCGGTCGTCGTCGATAAGGTCAAGCACGCCATTCTGCTGGGTGCAACGGCTGCCAAGATCGAAGCCGCCATCACCGGCTGCCCGACCTATACCGAGGGCAATCCGTCCATCCATCGGGTGGAAAATCTGGAACAGGCTGTGCGTCTGGCTCACAAGCTGGCCGAGCGGGGCGACATCGTGTCGCTGTCTCCGGCGTGCGCCAGCTTCGACCAGTTCCCCAACTACGAGACCCGCGGCGAACGTTTCAAGGAGTATGTCCGCGAACTGTAAGTGCAGTTTTACCATAAACAAGAAAGGATGAACCTGCTATGAATTTGAAGGAAACGATTTTTGCATTGAGCAGTGCCGAGGGCGTGACCGGACCTGAAAGTGCCGCCACCACGCTGGCACAGAAGCTGCTGGCACAGTATGCACCGGACGCATCGGTGGATGTGCTGGGCAGTGTGACCGGTACGGTGGGCGAAGGCGACAAGACCATCATGCTGGACGCTTATCTGGATCAGATCCACATGGTCGTGACCTCGCACGAGGACCGCGGCTTTGTGCGGATCGCCAGCGCAGGCGGTATGGACCGTCGGGTGCTCATCGGCAAGCCGGTGACCATCTTTGGTCACGGTACGAACCCCATCCATGCAATCGTCAGCAGCGTTCCCCCGCATCTGGCCTCCAAGGGTGACACCAACCTGCCGGACATCACCGAATTGCTGATCGATACTGGCCTGTCGGTGGAGCAGACCCATGAAATGATCGGTTACGGTGATCCCGTGATCGTGGATTATCAGCCCCAGACCCTGCTCAACGGTCTGATCACCGGCCCGGCGCTGAAAAACCGGTGCGGTGTGGCGGCCATTCTGCGCTGTCTGGATATTCTGAAGGATGAGAAGCTGCCCTGTAAGGTGGCTGTGACCTTCAGTGCATTCGGTGAGAGCAACAAGGGCGGCGCACAGACCTCTGCGTTCCGCTTCAATCCGGAAGAAGCCATCGTCGTGGATGCGGTCTGCGCACAGCAGCCCGGCACCCCGGCGGAAGTCCGCAGCAAAATGGGCAAGGGCACGGTGCTGTGCGTTTCCTCGGCGCTGAACCGCAAGGTGGCACTGACGCTGCGCCGTCTGGCGAAGGAACAGGGCATCGCTTGCCAGGAACTGGGCAAGGGCGGTCACACCGGCACCAATGCCGACACGATCTACAATTCCGTGGGCGGTGTCGCAACCGGCCTGCTGATGATTCCCATGAAGAACACCCACACCGCAGTGGAAATCGTGGATGCCGCAGACGTCGAAAGCACCGCACAGCTGATGGCTGCATACATTCGGAACGGAGGACGAGACAATGGCTGATTATGAACTGCTTCGCCACCTGTGCACGCTGGACGGTATTTCCGGCCAGGAAGATGAGGTGCGCAACTTTATTCTGGAAGAAATCAAACCCTACTGCAGCTCCGTGCAGGTGACAGCGCTGGGATGCATCATTGCTGAGAAAAAAGGCAAGAATCCCGCCGTCCGCAAGCTGATGCTGGACGCACACATGGATGAAGTGGGTCTGACGATTTCGTACATCAGCGACGACGGTCTGCTGCATTTCGAAACCACCGGCGGTATCGACGAAAAGGTGCTGGCGGGCATTTCCGTCAAGGTCGGTTACGACAAGCTGCCCGGTGTCATCGGTGTGAAGCCGGCGGCCGCCTGCAAGGGTGCCGAGGCCGAAAAGCCCTACCCCAAGGACAGCATGACCATCGACATCGGTGCGAAAAACCGCGAGGAAGCCGAGCAGTATGTATCGCTGGGCGACCCGGTGGTGTTCAACAGCCCCTACTTTGAGCAGGAGGACCGCGTGTTCGGCAAGTGCTTTGACGACCGCGCTGGCTGCGCCATTCTGATTGAAATGATTCGCAGTGAACTGGATTACGATATGACCTTCGTGTTCTCCGTGCAGGAAGAACTGGGTCTGCGCGGCGCACGGACGGCTTCGTACATCGTGGCTCCGGATGCTGCCATCGTGCTGGACTCCACCACCGCCGGCGACCGCGCCGGTGTGGAAGGCGGACGCTGCGTGGCACGCTCCGGTCAGGGCCCGGTCATCAGCTTTATGGACAAGGGTACCAGCTACGACAAGGGCCTGTACAATCTGGGTATGGATTGCGCCCGCCGGCTGGGTGTTCCGGCACAGACGAAGACCATGGTAGCAGGCGGCAACGACTCCGGTGCGGTACACGTGTCCCGCGGCGGTGTGCGGACGGTTTCCGCATCCATGCCCTGCCGCTATCTCCATGCACCGGTGTGCATGATCGTCAAGAGCGACTACGAAGCCATGTTGGGCACCGTGAAGCTGCTGGCACAGCGGATTGCCGGCGGTGAAGGTTGATCTGTTTTGCGGAGGGTGCGCTTTTGCAGCGCGCCCTCTTTCTTTTTGAAAAGGACCCGTTTGCCGTCCGCGCACTGGCCGGTGTGCTGGCTTACGGCACCGGGCAGGCGTTTGCCGGGGTGTGGCTGGATGATGCGGAGCGTCTGCTCATCGGGCGTACCGAAAATGCGGTCACGGTTTGCGGCGAATGCCGGGACAAAGCAGAATTGCGGGCATTCCTGGACATGATCGGCGGCAGCGTGCTGCTGGCACCGGCGGGAATGCTGTCCGAAATGGATTTGCCCGGATGGGCATTGCATCGGACAGGTGCGGTACTTCGCAGGACGGATATGGCTGAAATGCAACCGTCCGTTGCGGATGGAATGCCACGATATGTGGCACAAATTCTGGCGGATAGTCCGTCGGAGTGGATTGAAGTCGGCGACCGGGATGCACTGTATGTGGATCTGTCGCACCGGCTCCGCCACGGGCGCATTCATGCGCGCATGATACGTCGGGACGGCATACCGGCGGCCTGTGCGGTAACGATGGGGGAAACGGCACAGGCTGCGGTCATCGGCGGCGTAGCTTGCCGTCCGGCATACCGGGGAAACGGATTGGGCAGTGCGGTGCTACAGGATCTGTGTGCCGCATTGCAACGAGAACACAAAGCGATTTATTTATTTACCGGTGCGGCATTGGTGCCGTATTACCGCAGGGAAGGCTTCACCGTAACCGGGCGATGGCAGGAATTTCGTCGGAAGGCGGAGGTCACAGAATGAAGAAAAGCAACGCGCCGGGGCTGGGCATCACAATGATATTGCTGGCGGGATTGCTGCTGTGCTTCAACAGCCATGCACGGCAGGCTCGGCCGATGACCGCAGCGGAACTGGATGCCAATGCGGTGATTCACCCGGAACCCATCCGGCTGAACACGGCCGGTTACTGGCAGCTGCGGTGTCTGCCGGATATCAACGATGAAAAAGCACGGGCGATTCTGCAATACCGGGCAGAACAGGGTGGCTTTGACAGCCCGAAAGAACTGCTGGAGGTAGAGGGGATCACCGAAAATATATGGGCATCGGTCTGGCTTCAGGTTGAGCTGGGGACGTATGCCGGAGAAAGGAAGGGATAAAATGGCGGACGTGAGAACCACGATGTCCGATGAACTGGTGCAGAATGAAATGAGCTATCAGGCCATGTCCGGCGAGGCGATGCACTGGTTCCGCAATCAGACAACGGGCTACCGGAAGCTGATGGCCTACTACAACTGCGCTATGATGGAAGTAACCACCAAGCTGAATGTGCTGAACGAAGAATTTTCACTGCAGCGCGACCACAACCCCATTGCGGGCATCAAAAACCGGCTGAAATCCTTTTACAGCATTCAGGAGAAGCTGGCGCGGCGGGGATTGCCGCTGAGTACGGAATCCATAGAGCAGAATCTGACGGATGTGGCTGGGGTGCGGGTCATCTGTGCTTTCCCGGAGGATGTGCAGATGATCGAGGATGCTTTGATGAAGCAGGATGATCTGGTGCTGCTTCAGCGCAAGGACTATATCACCAAGCCGAAAGCCAACGGGTACCGGAGCCTGCATCTGATCGTGGAGGTGCCGATTCATCTGGCGCGTGAAAAGCGGCGCATGAAGGTAGAAATCCAGCTGCGTACCATTGCGATGGATTTCTGGGCCAGTCTGGAGCATCAGCTCAAGTACAAAAAGAATGTAGCTGAAGAAGAATGGCTGCTGCGGGAACTGCGGGAATGCGCAGACATCAGCGCACAGCTGGATCACCGGATGGACGAGATCCGCCGTCGGCTGCAGCAGCCCAGATAAACAGACCCCAAGGTTCAGACCGTCCGGGTACGCGGTGCGTGCATCCGGGCGGTTTGTTTTTGTGCCGGCGCGCGGCACAAAAACAGCAGCAGCAGGTACAGTACGACCGACAGAAGCATCATCCCGATGCATCGCAGTGAAAGCGCAGACACCTGGATCAACAGCATCCGGCTGCACAAACAGGCCGTAGCGGCGGATAAGGCAGGTATCATCAGCCAGCTGCGCCATTGTACCGCCATGTGCCCGGCGTGGAGAAAGCGCCCGATGCTCAACAGGGCATTGTACAGGATGCTGATATACATGGCGGCCAGATATCCGTAAATCCCTAACCGGGGCAGAAGCACGACCATCAGCACGATTCGGATGCAGGAATCGGACAGATTGACTTTGAGGGAATACATCTGTTCATCCATGCCCTTCAGCATGGCATCCACGATGCTGTCCAGATACATGAACGGCACCAGCGGACACAGCAGGCGAAGCATTTGTCCGGCATCTGTGCTGTGGTACAACAGTTCCCCCAGCAGTGGCCCGAAACAGGCAAACATGCAGGCTACCGGCACCGAAAAACGAAGACAAATGCAGAATACCCGGTCCGCCATGGTGCGGATGTCGGCAGAATGTCCGGCGGCGCGGGACTTGCTTACCTCCGGACTAAAGAGCAGGGAAAAGGCCGTCAGAAAGGCCGACGGAAACTGAATTGTGGGCAATGCGATGACCTTGAAGATGCCGTAAGCGGCCAGCGATTGGGCATAGGAGGTGCCGCATTGCTTCAACCCGGCGGGGATGAGCATGTTTTCCACGGCAATCAATGCCGAGCGCAGGTCATAACCCAATGCGATCGGGACGGAAATGGATAATATCGACCGCAACGAAATGTTGCGATTTGTAGCGGGGATGACGGGGGCTTTGCGCAGGTCAGCCCACATGAAGCCCGAAATTACGATGCAGCCCACCAGTTCACCCAACGCCATGCCCGCGGCAAGGGTGCCGCAGGCGGCGGTCAGGTCGTGCGCTGTATGTGGGAGCAGAAGTGCGGCAAAACCGAAGCTGAACAGCTGCTCGCACAGTTGTCCCAGACAGGGCTTGAGCGCATTGCGCACCGCTAAAAAATAGCCCCGGCAGCAGCAGGACAGCGACAGCAGGGGCAGCGACAGCGCCAGAATCCGCAAAGGCAGGACGGTGCGGCTGTCCCCCAGCAAGGTACCGCCCAGCAACGGTGCAAACCCGAACAGCAGCCCGCCGGACAGCACCCCGGTTGTGATGCACAGCGTAAAACAGCGGCGCAGAATGGCGGGAACGGATTGGCGGTGAATGGCGGCTTCCGTGACCAGACGGGTGACGGCCAGATTAAAGCCGCTGACGGCAATATTCGTCGCAAAGTAATAGACCGACAGCAGCAGCTGCATCAGCCCCATGCCCTCGGCGCCGATCTGCCCGGTCTGATACACCCGGAAGACCATCGACAGCGCACTGAGCAGCAGGGACGAGCCGGTGAGAATCAGTGCATTTTTCAGAAAAAGGCGTTTTTTCATGGCCGGATTCCCTGCCGGTCGCCGCGCTCAAAGCGCGCCCGCAGCTTTTCCAGCGCTCGTTTTTCAATCCGGGAAACATAGGAGCGGGAAATGCCCAACCGATCAGCAACAATTTGTTGCGTCATAGGAGATGCATTGTCCAATCCGTACCGCAGACGGATGATCTGTCGTTCCCGGCGGTCCAGCACCTCCCGGATGTAAGCGTGAAGCTTTTTGGATTGCAGTTTCAGATCCAGGTCGTCGGCAATGGTGTCATCACAGGCGATGATGTCCATAAAGGTCAGTGCATTGCCGTCGCGGTCGGTGTCGATGGGATCGCTGATGGATACATCCTGTGCCGATTTGCGCAGTGTGCGGAAATACATCAGAATTTCGTTTTCGATGCATCGTGCGGCATAGCTGGACAGGCGGGTACCCTTGGCGGCGTCAAAGGTGTCGACCGCCTTGATCAGCCCAATGGTGCCGATGGAGACCAGATCGTCCTGATCCGCCTGCACGGCATAGTATTTTTTGATGATGTGCGCCACCAGCCGCAGATTGTGTTCAATGAGTTTATTGCGGGCGGCGCGGTCGCCGGCAGCCATTTTTTTGAGGCAGTCGGCCTCTTCCTTGGCAGAGAGGGGGCGGGGAAACGACCCCGCGGAAACATTGAGAATGAAAAACCATAAATGCCCCAACAGGGACGACAGCAATTCGGCCAGCACAGCGGCATCCCTCCTTTTCCACCAATGTATGCGGAAAAGCGGGAAAAATGTCTGTCCGCAATGGGACGCAATACAAAAAGGAGAGAACATATATGAGCTGGATCCGTGCAGAATTGTTTGCGGCGCAGGATCTGTCCTACCGCAATTTTCAGGGGCCGCTGCTGCCCACTGTGGACCAGGCACGGATGATCGGCGTGCGGGTACCGGTACTGCGGAAGCTGGCGACAGCATGGAAGGGTACACCGGAAGCAGAAGCATTTCTGCGTACGGTGCCGCATGACTATTACGAAGAAGATATGCTTCATGCTTTGCTGCTCAATACCATCCTGGATTATGACCGGTGCGTCGCAGGAATTCAGCAATTTTTGCCCTATGTGGACAACTGGACAGTGTGTGACAGCCTGCGCCCGAAATGTTTTGCACCAAACCGGGACAAATTGTTGAAAGAAATCCCGGCCTGGCTTGCATCTGCACACCCATATGCCGTACGATTCGGGCTGGAAATGCTGATGGTGCATTTTCTGGAGGATGCATTCCGGCCGGAATTTCTGGAATGGGCGGCGGCGGTGCGCTCAGAAGCGTATTATGTGCGCATGATGCAGGCGTGGTTCTTTGCGGAGGCGCTGTCAAAGCAGTATGAAACGGCGGTGGTGTATATGCAGGAACGGCGGCTGGACCCGTGGGTACATCGGAAAACGATCCAGAAAGCGGTGGAAAGCCACAAGGTTTCCGAAGAACGGAAGCAAGAACTGAAATCACTGCGCGGAAATGAAAAATAAGCAAAACAAAACGCATCCGGTGCGCAAAAACATCGGATGCGTTTTATTTTTTGGAAATTCGTTTTTACACCGTTTCTTCAATGACTTTCAGCGCAAAGGACGAAAAGCCCATGGTGCCCTGTTCGCTGAACAACCCAAGAAACGTCCCGGTATAGGTCATGGCGGGTGTAGTCTCAGTGCAGAGAAAGGCCGTCATGCCGCGCCCCAGTTCGATCCAATCGCCGTCCAGCCGACAGGAAAAAGTATACCACGTCCGGTCGGTGCAGACCCGAAGCGCAATCGCACCGGGGTAGTCGATTTTCTGTGCGGCACTGATCACGGCGATGTCCCCGACTTGCTTTCCGACACAGATGTAATGTCCGTCGGTGCGCCGGGTGACGAAGATTTCATAATGTGCGGCGTGATTATAATACGCGGTCAGCCCGGATTTTTGCCCCAGCGCCACCGGACCTTCCAGCTGCACTGTGGTTTCGGTGCAGAAGGCCGGCTGACGCACCGCAAGCAGCGTGGGATGCGCCAGAGTCGTGGAAAGCGTCTCGGCACCGCCATGCAGATACAGACGGTCGTTGTACAGGGCATAACGTTCCCGCACCGGATTCCGGACGAAATTCCACTGGGGTTTCAATGTGTTTCCGGAGAAATCATCGGAAAAATCATGACAGACCGGTGCAGGTGCCGGGCCGGGCAAGGGACCGGACATTTCCAACCGGATGCGCCCGTGGTCGCCGGCGACCGGCCAGCCGTCATCGCCCCATGTGACCGGAGCCAGAAAAGTCTCCCGACCCAGATTATGGAGCATCGCTCCCAGTGGGCGGATGCCCAGACAAACCGCCCACCAGTTGCCATTGTGGTCCTCCAGTAAATCGGCGTGGCCGACGGCCTGAATGGCAGTGGAAAGCGGGTCATGGCAGTTCCCGCAATGGCTGAGCAGCGGACCGGCCGGACAGGGTTCATACGGTCCCCAGATGCTCCGGGCACGCTGGATGGTGGCCATATGGCCGTATTCCGTGCCGCCCTCGGCCAGCAGCAGATAATACCAGCCGTCGCGCTTGTAAATGTGGGGTGCTTCGGGGTATTTGCCGCCGCAGCCGACGGAAATCAGCCGGGAGGGGGTCTGCATTTTGCCGGTGAAGGGGTCGATCTCGCAGAGATAAATCTGCCCGTTGTCGCCCCGGTCGGAGCCGTTGGACACGAAATAGCAGGTGCCGTCGTCGTCCCAGAACAGGGAGGGGTCAATGCCGCCCTGATTCACCCATGCCGGTGCGCTCCATGTGCCGCGGATGTCGTGTGTATGCACGATGAAATTGCCTTTGTCCGATACGTTTGTAGTGGTCATGAAAAAGGTTCCATCGTGATATCGCAGAGTCGGCGCATAAATTCCGGCAGAATCCGCGCAATTTGTCAGCGGAAGCTGTTCGTCCGTGGTCAGACAATGGTTGATCAGCGTCCAGTTGACCAGATTTTTGCTGTGATAGACCGGAACACCCGGAAAAAATTCAAAAGAGGAGGTTACCAGATAGTAATCCTCCTCCACGCGGCAGATGCTGGGGTCCGGATGAAACCCCGGCAGTACCGGATTGTGATATGCTTTATACATTCTGTGCCCAGGTGCCGTTGATGAATACCGGGGTAGCCACGCCGTTCTTGTAGCCGGTGATGCACATATCGTCTGCACCCACCATGAAGTCAACGTGGATCATGCTCTCGTTCACGCCCAGTGCGTGGCACTGCTCGGAGGTCATGTTCTTGCCGCCCTCAAGGCAGTTGTTGAAGCCGTTGCCCATGGCAAAGTGGCAGCTGGCGTTCTCATCGTACAGCGTCTTGTAGAACAGGATGCCGCTGCGGTTGATGGGGCTTTCGCAGGGGATCAGTGCGACTTCGCCCAGACGGGAAGCGCCCTCGTCCATGGTCAGCATCTGACCCAGCAGCTCCTTGCCCTGTTCTGCATCCCACTCCACGGCGGTGCCGTTTTCGAAACGGATCCAGAAGTTGTTGATGATCTGGCCCTGATAGGACAGGGGCTTGGTGGAAACCAGCTTGCCCTCGGCCTTGCCGGACATGGGGGAGGTGTACAGTTCCTCGGTGGGCAGGTTGGCATTGTAATAGCAGCCGGAGGTGGTGGAGTCGCTGCCACCCTTCCACAGACCCAGCGGGTTCAGATCCACACGGAAATCGGTGCCGTTGGCGCTGTGATAGATGAGGTAGTCGAACTTCTGTGCGTTGAGCCAATCGCCGCGCTTGTGCAGATTGTCGTTGTGTGCGGCCCACTCAGCAATGGGGTCATTGCTGGGGTCATCAGAGACGTGTACGGCCTTCAGAATGGCATCCCACAGGGCTTCCACGGCCGCCTCATCGGACAGGTCGGGGAAAACCTTCTTTGCCCATGCGGTAGAGGGCACAGCGGCGATACACCACTGATGCTTGGAAGCAATGGCATCGCGGTAAGGCTTGGTGAGGGGAGTGATGACCTTCTTGGACTTGGTCATCTTCTCGGTGTCCACACCCTTCAGACCGTCGGGGTCATCACTGTTCAGGAAGACGCGGCAGGGGAATTCCTTGGCCATCAGCTTCAGCTTTTCTTCCTTCCATGCGGGGTAGGTGCAGAGGGTTTCCTCGCTCTGGTAGTTGTACTCCAGCTTGGAAATGGCCTGGCAGGTCCACTCCATGTCCACGCGGGACGAACCGGCCAGATACAGTTCCTCGGCCACCATAACGGCAAAATCGCTCTGTTCCACAGCGGCGGTCAGCATGACGGGCTGGCCGGGCTGTACATTGGCGCCGACCCGTGCAATCAGGCGGGCGTATTTACGAAGTACGGATTGTTTCATTGTGCATTTTCCTTTCCTGTGGATTTTTTGCTGTATTCAGTATAACACATCGGTCCAAAGATATCAAACAGTTTTTTGGGAGAATATGATAAAAAGCAGGAAAATATTTTCCGGGACATACACCCCGAAGGGCCGTCGGTTTCGCAAAAGCGACAGCGGCATCATTCCCCGCGATTCCGCATATAAATGTGCCATTGAAAAATACGGGAAACGGGGGTGATGCATCATCCGGAGCAAGCGATGGAGACAGGCGGTCGGTGCAGGACTGCTGGTGGTAGTGGCGGGGTGTTACGGTGCATGGTTCAACCGGCCGATGTGGCCGTTGGCCACAGAAACGGCGGCAACGGGGGAATACATCCGGTGGGTGGAATTTGACGTGCCGGCCGAGGCACTGGAAAAAGCCATGACGCTCGACATTGAGACGCACGATGCAGAGATGCACATCGACTGGATCTGCCTGCTGGCGGCGCTGGGAGCGCGGTACGGGGGTGATTTTGGCCAATATCAACCCACGCATATGGATGCACTGGTAAAACGGCTGCAGAGTGGCGAAAGCATGGCGGAAATCGTAGCCCCGCTGACGTATTATGCCTATTACGAAGAAGCGTACCGGGCGGTGCTGGGCGGTTTTCTGGGGGAATACCGGCAGCAGCTGCCACAGGCAGACGGCACGTTGCAATGGGTAACGCGGTACGGTCTGAAAGCCTATTCGCCCGTGGCAGAGGGGTATACCTACGATCATTACGATGATTTCTGTGCCGAACGCAGTTACGGTTATCAGCGGAAGCACATGGGGCACGACCTGATGTGCGCCGTGGGTACGCCCATCGTAGCGGTGGAATCCGGTGTGGTGGAAGAACTGGGCTGGAATCAGTACGGCGGCTGGCGGATCGGCATCCGTTCACTGGACGGCAAACGCTACTATTATTATGCGCACCTGCGACAAAACCGCCCGTATCACCCCAATGTGACCAAGGGGGCGGTGATTCAGGCGGGAGATGTCATCGGCTATGCCGGGCGCACCGGTTACAGTACCGTGGAAAATACCAACAACATCACGGTCAACCACCTGCACTGGGGCATTCAGCTGATTTTTGATGAATCGCAGAAGGATGGCACCAATCAGATCTGGATCGACCTGTACGAGCTGACGAAATTTCTGCGCCGCCATCGTTCCAGCGTGGTCCGGGTGGCGGAGATCAAAGAGTATTACCGGAAATACAGCTTCATCGATCCCACCGTCACGGAATATTTGCAGCAGGAGGCACAGACATGGACAAAAAATGCTTCGGCGGAGTGATACGGCTGTCGCTGAAAAAATGGGGGCTGGGTGTATTGGCACTGGCAGTGCTGAGTGCGGGAGTGTGGGCATACGGTGCAGCGGATGCACAGCCTGCGAGCGCACCGGCCGGGAAAGCCGTACCGGTGCTGATGTATCACAGCCTGCTGAAAGATGCTTCCCGTACCGGTACCTATGTCGTGACCCCGGTACAATTTGAGGAAGACCTGCAATGGCTGAAAAACCACGGCTATACGGCGGTGCATATGTCCGAGGTGATTGCATATGCCAAGGGGCAGGGGACATTGCCGGAAAAGCCGGTGGTCATCACTTTCGATGACGGTTACTACAACAATTACCTGTATGCATATCCGCTGCTGAAAGAATATGGCATGAAGGGCGTGTTGTCGGTGTTGGGGCAATATACTGACTTGTATTCCGGCAACGGCGAACTCAATGCGTATTATTCTCATTGTACATGGGCGCAGCTGCGGGAAATGGTACAATCCGGTGTTATGGAAGTGCAGAATCACAGCTATGACCTGCACACGCATTCCGTGACCCGTCACGGCTGTGCAAGCAACAAGGGAGAGTCTCCGGCACAATACCGGCAAACAGTCGGTGCGGACATCACGAAAGCACAGGAACGCATCCGGGCAGAACTGGGGATCACACCGGATACATTTACCTATCCGTTCGGCAGCTATACAGCAGAATCGGAAAAGCTGGTGCGGGAACTGGGCTTTGCAGCATCACTGTCGTGCGAAAGCGGCATTGCCGTGGTAACGGATGCGGAAAGCCTGTATTGCATGAAGCGGATCCTGCGTCCGGGCGGCACGCTGTCTGCGGCCTTTTTTGCGGATGCCGGTCTGTAAATTTGACAAACGGCTCCCGGTGTGGTATGCTGTTGTACAGGATTTCGGCGAGGTGAGGCTTCATGAAAACACAGGATATGACATTGAAAACACGGATGCAGGATTTCTGGGCGTGGTTTACGGCGAACCGGAAACAGCTGGAACGGGCATTGGATGCGCGGGACGCGGAGCGGGCCGCGGAGGCGGTCGGCCGTCAGCTCGAACGGCTGGAGCTGCCGATTTTGTGTGAGGCGGGGCTGTCGTCGGAGGGAAGATATGTGCTGTCCATGAGCCCCTGCGGCGATAAGAACCGGCAGTTTGTCAGCAGATATTGGGCGCAGATGGCACCCAAGGCAAAGAAATGGGACATCCGCCCGTTCCGCCGGCCCGATGTACTGCGCACGGAGGAGTTGTCGGCATTGTTCCGGAAAGCGTGTACACCGGATGCCTATGTGATTTACAGCCAGACGGATGAAGAAGAACAGAAGTATCATGTGCATGTGGTATCCGAAGAACTGGCCTCGTTCGGTGTGGGGCGGGTGCCAATGTGCCGGATGATGTTTTATCTGCTGCTGGGAGAGGCGCACACGGATGTATACATCGGCAAAATCCGGTGTTCCGCCAAGGTACCGGACCCGGTGCCGAAAGGTAAAAAAATGACCCTGACGGAATTTTGCACGATGGTACGGGAAACGCCGTCGCAGAAGCCGTGGGCCTGTGTGATGGACCCGACCTCGCTGTGCTTCGGCTATCAGAGCGAGGATCACGACGGCGACGGTATGCGGGAGGACATCTACGGCGGATTTACCCGTCATATGCGTCTGCTGAAGGAGCCGTGCAACGAGACGGCATCTTTGATGCAGATGGGCGGTGTATACTGCTATCTGTATTACGAACCGAAGCAGCGTGCGCCACAGGAGGTGGCAATGGCACAAGCTGAGTTGACCGGACGGCTGGAGCGACTGCTGGACGAATACCGGCTGGGCTATGTGGTCGGAAGTGCGCAAGGAACAGATTATTGTTACATTGATCTGATGATCACCGACGAGCCCGAATTCCGGGCCGTGTTCCGCGACTTGCCGTGGATCCTGGATGCACCGCTGTATCTGGAATATTTTGGCCGTAGCCCCAATGGGGAGTATGTGCAGTAACAGAACATGAAAAAGGCCCCGAAATCAAGCATTTTTGCTCGATTTCGGGGCCTTTGGCGTAAATTATTGCTCCGGACAGATGTCCCGGACGGTCAACTGCCCGCCGTCAACGGTGAATTTCACTTCAAATCCGGCAAAACGCATACCATATATCCGTTCCGGATCGGATTGATAGGAGGGGCGGGGGTCCTGCCGCAGTACACCCAGCAGTGCGCCGCGTTTATCTTCCGGCAGACGATGGAGCAGTTCCTCCGGACAGCAGACCGCCAGACCATATCCAGCGTGTTCCGCCGCAAAGCCGCCCCGTGCATCGGGGTGGGCATCAATGTGCGGCAGATACGGCTTGATGTCGTAGATGGGGGTGCCGTCCAGCAAATCGGCACCGGAGACGATCAATACCGGCCCGTTGTCCGTATATTCGATGGATTCCAGCCGCACACAGGACAAGCCCAGCGGATTGGGACGGTACGGCGAACGGGTGGCGAATACGCCCATGCGGGTATTGCCGCCCAGACGCGGGGGACGTACGGTGGGGGACCATGTGCTTCGGACGGCTCTGGAAAATTGCCAGATGAGCCACAGATGGGAGTAATCCTCCAGCCCGCGCAGTGCATCCGCATTGCGGTAGGGCGGCTCGAACACGATCCGGGCCTGCAGTTCCTGTACCAGCCCACTTTGACGGGGAATGCCGAATTTATCGGGAAAATCGCTGTGAATGCGGGCAATGGGGGTAATTCCGAAGGTGTCGTTCATGCCTTATTTCCCCTTGGGCAAATCCAGCTGGACGGTGCGGATCTCACCGGCGCCCAGAATGTAACAAACATCCTTGTTGCATTCTGCTTTGACGGCATCTACACCGGCATCGGCATAAAATACGGTGCCGCCGTCGTTGTCCAGCACCGACAGGGTGCCGTCGGACAGCAGAACCAGATGGCTGCCATACCGCTGAATGGAATCCAGCGCCTGCTCAAAGCGGGTGACGGTGTGGGCTTCAAAGTCATTGTTCAGCAGGATCAGCGAACCGACGCGGCCGTCGGAGGATGCCGACAATGCCAGTACGGCACCGTCAGAGCGGGTCAGGTCATAAGCACTGAGCGTCAGACCCTGATAATCGTAGACCTGCAGACCTTTGCCAACGGTGAAGCGGGCAGCGCAGGTATCGCCGATGGCGGTCACGGTGTCATTGTCGTTGAAAATCACATCCAGCATCACACAGCCGTCCAGCGTGTGAGAGGCCAGCGGCTCGTTTTTGTTGAAAGCGAATACATTGATGACGGTTTTCAGACTGCCGCTCTGCGAAGCAAAGCCGGAGGCGACGATGTATTTGCCGTTGGGGCTGAAAGAAACGGTGCTGATCAGGTACTGCTGGGAGGCCCACTCAAACAGCAGGCGGCCGTTGCGGTCGTAGACTTTCAGCTGTGAGGTATAGCCGTCCGAGGCGCTGGCAATGGCATAGTTGCCGTTTTTGGCGATGGCGCCGCAATAGATGCTGTGTTCAAACTGGGGCGTCTCCGTGAAAGAGGAGCCATCGGTGCTGACACGGAAGCTTTTGTTGCCCAGATCGTAAATCAGAAAATTATCGCCCCAGCGTTCCATGACGGGCGTGGTATAACCGTGCTGGCGCAGGGATAACTCTTTTCCGCTGTGATCCAGCAGCAAAAAGGTGGTGCTGCTGACCACGGCAGGTTCGCCGTTTTCCACGAGAAAATTCTGAAAAGCAACAGAACCGTCGGTAAGCGTGATCGGATAGCCGGGCCCTTCATCTTCACCCAGCACCCAGTTTTTGAGTCCGGTCAAGGTCAGATTTTCCCGGTTGAAGACCAGCAGCAAAATAATGGAGAGGGCCAACAGCGCAATAACGACCCAACGGATCAGCAGCGGGATGGCAGATTTCCGGCGGCGTTTTTTGCGGGGGGCGGCGGGAACAGCATTTTCGGGGGTATTGGGGGTATTCTCAGACATAACAAAAGATTCCTTTCTGTCATAGGGGCGGGAGTGAATCGTAAAAGACCCGGTGGAGCGTCAGCCCCTGTGCGGGGGCAGTGATTCCGGCGCGGGTGCGGGTACGGGCGGCCAGAATGTCCGGCAATGCATCCGGGGCGATACGCCCCTGTGCAATACTCAGCAGCGTACCGGTCATGATCCGTACCATATTGTAAAGAAAACCGTCGGCGGCCACATACATGGACACCAGATCGCCTTCCCGGATCACGGAAAAATGTGAGACGGTGCGGACCGTATCGTCTTTTTTGCCGCCGGCCGAGCAGAAACCGATGAAATCGTGCGTGCCGACATAGGCTTGTGCGCAGTCATGCAGCAGAGCAGCGTCCAGCGGGCGGGGATATTGCAGCAGATAACGGTCGCGGAACGGGTCACGCACCGGACTGTTCCAGATGCGGTAGACGTATTCCTTGCCGGTACAGCTGTACCGGGCGTGAAAGTCCGGGGGAACCTCACGGCAATGGTGAACGGCAATGTCCCGCGGCAGCACTGCATTCAGCGCCGGTACCAGACGATCGCAGGGAATGCGGGCATCGGTCTGTACGCTGACGAAGTATTCTTCAGCGTGAACACCGGCATCGGTGCGGCTGCAGCCTTTAAGCTCATGTACACCGCCCAGAATGGGGAACAGGGCATCCTGCAGAACGCTTTGCACCGTCACAGCATTGTTCTGCACCTGCCAGCCGTGGTAGGCGGTGCCGTCGTAGGACAGCCGGAGCAGCAGGTTGCGGCTTTTGGGCTGGCTTACATATGGGGCGGAATGAAGTTGCACAGGATCACCCCCACACCGAAGATGCCGCTGATGACCATGGCCCAGATATCCAGCGGACGGAGCTTCAGCTGCTTCATGGTGGTGCGGTGATCGCCGCCGTTGTAGCAGCGGCATTCCATGGCCATTGCCAGCTCGTATGCACGGCGGAATGCCGACACAAACAGCGGGATCAGGATGGGGATCATGGCTTTCATCCGCTGAATGACGCTGCCACTCTCCAGATCAGCACCGCGGGCCTTCTGTGCAGAAGTGATCTTGTCGGTTTCCTCCAGCAGCGTGGGCACGAAGCGCAGCGCAATGGTCATCATCATGGCGATTTCGTGTACCGGTACGTGCAGGGCCTTCAGCGGCTTTATCAGCCGCTCCATGGCGGTGGTCAGGTCGGTGGGGGAGGTGGTATACGTCAGCACCGAACTGAGCAGGATCATGATGGCAATGCGTACCGCAATACAGATGCTCCGCAGCACACCGTCCACGGTGATCCGCAGAATGCCCCACTCCAGCAGGACGTGACCGGTGCGGACATAGAAAATGTTCAGCACCGAGGTAAACAGCACAATGAGCAAAATGGCTTTCAGTCCCCGGATATACATCTGAAAAGGGACGCGGGTCAGCTTGATGAGTACCAGCACCGCGGCAACGGTCAATGCCGTGGCGGCGACGGTATCGGCTACAAAAATAAAGATAATCAGAAAGAAGGTCAGCGCCAGCTTGACCCGTGGATCCATCCGATGGATTTTGGAAGTACCGGGGAAAAACTGACCAAGGGTAATGTCTTTGATCATTTTGCAGCGCCTCCCTTCAATACGCGGAGAAATTCGGCTTGCGCCTGTTCCAGCGTATAAATGTCGTCCCGGATGGGATAACCCATGCGGCGCAGTTCCATGAATACGCGGGTGACCTGCGGAACCTGCAGACCCATCTGCTGCAGCTCGGCACCCCGGCCGAAGACCTCGGCGGTGGGGGCCAGCATGGCGGCACGGCCCTGATTCATAACCAGCACCCGGTCGCTGATGCGGGCGGTGTCCTCCATGCTGTGGGAGACCATCAGCACGGTGTTTTTGCGCTCCTCGTGGTACAGCCCGATCTGCTCCAGCAGGTCATCGCGGCCTTTGGGATCCAGACCGGCGGCAGGCTCGTCCAGAATCAGCACCTCAGGATCCATCGCAATCACACCGGCAATAGCGGCACGGCGTTTCTCACCGCCGGACAGATCGAAAGGCGACTTGTCCAGCAGTTCTTCCTTCAGACCGGCAAAACGGGCGGCGGTGTGGATGCGCTCCTCAATTTCATCCTCCGGCAGCCCCATGTTGCGGGGGCCGAAGGAAATGTCTTTGCTGACGGTTTCTTCAAACAGCTGATATTCCGGATACTGGAACACCATGCCGACCTGAAACCGGATATTCCGGATGGCCTTGGGGTCAGCCCAGATGTCCTTGCCTTTCAGCAGTACCTGTCCGAGGGTGGGGCGGAACAAACCGTTCAGGTGCTGGATCAGCGTAGATTTGCCGGAGCCAGTGTGGCCGATGATGCCCAGAATTTCGCCTTGATGGACGGAAATGGACACATCATTGATGGCATCCCGCGCAAAGGGGGTGCCGACACTGTAGGTATGGGTCAGATGCTTCGTTTCAAGAATCACCATGGTTTTCATTCCTCCCGATTCCGGCTTCGTCCAGCAGACGGGCCAGCGCATGGGCACATTCATCTTCATTAAGAATGTCCTGCGGCAGATCCAGCTGATGATCGCGGCGCAGATGATGGATCAGGTCGGTGGCCTGCGGGACATCCAGTCGAAGTGCGTGCATCTGTTCGACCTGCGAAAAGACTTGATTGGGTGTACCCTCCAGCACGGGCCGTCCGGCATCCATGACAACGACACGATCTGCCAATACGGCTTCGTCCATGTTATGGGTAATCAGTACAATGGTGATGTTCTGCTCCCGGTTCAGGCGCAGAATGGTGTTCAGCACTTCGCTGCGGCCGCGGGGATCCAGCATGGAGGTCGGCTCGTCAAATACTACGCATTCGGGCTGCATGGCCAGAATGCCGGCAATGGCGACCCGCTGCTTCTGACCGCCGGACAGCTTGTGCGTGGCGTGGCGGCGGTATTCGTACATATCGACAATGTGCAGGGCCTCGTCAACCCGGCGGCGGATTTCCTTGGGCGGTACACCGAGGTTTTCCGGACCAAAGGCGACGTCCTCTTCCACGATGCTGGCGACCAGCTGGTTGTCCGGATTCTGCAGGATCAGGCCTACACGGGACCGGATGTCGAACTTCCGGTCTTAGTAGGCGGTATCCATATCTTCTACGAACACATGGCCTTCCACCGGCAGGAGCATGGCGTTGAAGTGCTTGGCAAGGGTGGATTTGCCGCAGCCGTTGTGTCCCAGCAGGGCCAGAAACTCGCCCCTGCGGACCTGCAGACTGACGTCTTTCAACACGCCGATGACCGGCTCGCTGGTGTATTCGCTTTCATAGCGGAAATTTACGTGTTCAACACGGATGAAATCTTCCACAATCTCACTCCTTCGATTGCCAGATGGCGGTGGAGCCGCAGGGCAGCACCATGCCGGTGGCGGTCACGGGCAGACCGATTTCCCCGGAGGACAAGGTGCCGCCGTATTTCGGGGTCAGCATCGTGCCCAGCAGGTATTCCATGACGGCGGGGGACAGACCGGTGGTATAAGAGTTCAGCAGGAAAAACAGCGGCTTCTTGCTGAGAATGGGCAGGCACATTTCCACCAGTCCGAACAGCTGCTCCTCCAGCTTCCATACCTCACCGCCGGGGCCGCGTCCGTAGGACGGCGGATCCATGACGATGCCGTCGTACACATTGCCCCTGCGCGCTTCGCGCTGGACGAATTTGGCGCAGTCATCCACCAGCCAGCGGATGGGCTTGTCGCCCAGCCCGGACAGCTGTGCGTTCTGCCGTGCCCACTGCACCATATTTTTGGCGGCATCGACATGGCAGACTTCGGCACCGGCCGCAGCACAGGCGCAGGTAGCGGCACCGGTATAGGCAAAGAGATTCAGTACCCGCACCGGGCGGTTGGCATTGCGGATCTTCTCCTGCATCCAGTCCCAGTTGATGGCCTGTTCCGGGAAAATGCCGGTGTGCTTGAAGCCCATGGGCTTGAGCTGAAAGGTCATCTCATGATAGTGGATGTGCCAGCTTTCGGGCATGGTGCGGTATTTTTCCCAATGACCGCCTCCGGTATTGGAGCGGTGGTAGCGGGCGTGGGCTTTTTTCCACATGGGGTGCTTGCGTTCGGTGTTCCAAATGATCTGCGGGTCGGGACGGATGAGGATCACATCGCCCCAACGCTCCAACCGTTCTCCGGCGGAAGTGTCCAGCAGTTCGTAATCATTCCATAAGGCAGGTCTCATGGTTGCATTCTCCTGTTAATTATATAAAATCAATACAGCGTCTGCTGCTCAGGCACGTGTGCGGCACGGGGCGGTTTTAGTCCCAGATGCAGGTATCCGGCCGGGGTGACGCAGCGGCCGCGGGGGGTACGCGCCAGAAAGCCGATCTGCATCAGATAGGGCTCGTAGACGTCCTCAATGGTGACGGCCTCTTCGCCTACGGCGGCGGCGATGGTCTCCAGACCAACGGGTCCGCCATTGTAGAAGTCGATCATGGTTTTCAGCAGACGGCGGTCGGTTTTGTCCAGACCCAGTTCGTCGATCTCCTGCCGTTCCAGTGCGATCTGTGCGACCTCCAGCGAAACACGGCCATCGTTCATGACCAGTGCAAAGTCCCGTACACGCTTCAGCAGACGGTTGGCGATACGCGGGGTGCCACGGGAGCGGGAGGCCACCTCCAGCGCGGCATCGGGGTCAATTTCCAGTTCCAGAATACCGGCGGAGCGGGTGACGATGCGTGCCAGTTCTTCGGGGGTATACATTTCCAGCCGCAGAATCACGCCAAAACGGTCGCGGAGCGGGGCAGATAATTGACCGGCCCTGGTCGTGGCACCGATAAGGGTGAATCTGGGCAGCGGCAGGTGGTAGCTGGCGGCCATTTGTCCCTTGCCGGTGATGATGTCGATGGCAAAGTCTTCCATGGCCGGGTAGAGAATTTCCTCTACGCTGCGGGACAGGCGATGGATCTCGTCAATGAACAGTACGTCGCCGGGATTCAGATTGGTCAGCAGTGCGGCCAGATCGCCGGGCTTTTCGATGGCCGGGCCGGAGGTGATGCGGATATTGACCCCCATTTCGTTGGCAATGATGGCGGCCAGTGTGGTTTTACCCAGTCCGGGCGGGCCATACAACAGCACATGGTCCAGCGATTCCCGCCGGATCTTGGCGGCTTCGATAAAGATGGACAGGTTTTCCTTGGCTTTTTCCTGACCGATGTATTCCCGCAGGGTACGGGGGCGCAGCGGGTTTTCTACTTCGGCATCCTCCGGTACATACTCCGGGGTAGTAATGTTGTTTTCAAAATCCATTTCCATATCGTCGGGGCTGACGGTATGGCTCTGGAAAGATTCATGGGATCGTTTCATAAAAACCTCCGCAAAAACGGTGTGATATCAATGGGAAAAATGGCGCGCAGTTTTCGGTCACAACCGTGCGGCCATCGCACGCAGGGCCAGACGGATCAATTCCTCGACCGGAAGTGCGCTGTCCAGCTTGGCAACGACTTCCGAGGCTTCGGCCGGCGTATAGCCCAGCACCGTCAGTGCGTTGACGGCTTCCGAAGCATTGGAGGCCGCACTGGGGATACCGGCGGCTTCCGGTACGAAGGCACCGGCATCGGCAGACAGCTTCTTGACCTTGTCCTTCAGCTCCAGCACGATGCGCTGGGCCAGCTTGGGACCGACACCCTTGGCACGGGTCAGAGATTTGTAGTCGTTGTTGCTGACGGCGATGGCCAGCTGCTCCGGGGCCAGTGAGGACAGAATGCTCAGTGCGACCTTGGGGCCGACGCTGCTGACAGCGGTCAGCGTGCGGAAACAGGCCAGTTCGGCTTCGCCGGCAAAGCCGAACAGATCCATGGCGTCTTCCCGGACATTCAGGTGAGTGAACAGCGTGGCTTCCTGTCCCAATGCGGGCAGGCTGCGCAGGGTGTTCATGGTGGTCTGACACAGGAACCCGACACCGCCGCATTCCACAACGGCTGCACCGGGCTCGGTATGAATCAATTTACCGCGTAAACTATAAAACATGAGACAATGCTCCTTCTGA
>JAFTRF010000061.1 GCA_017462405.1 Clostridia bacterium
CTGGGGCGTGGCGGCTCCGATACCAGCGCGGTAGCCATTGCGGCAGTGCTGGCGGCAGACCAATGCCAGATTTTCACCGACGTGGACGGCGTCTATACCGCCGACCCGCGGAAGATTCCCGATGCAAAGAAGCTTGATTGCATTTCCTACGACGAGATGCTCGAACTGGCCACTTTGGGTGCGCAGGTCCTGAACAACCGTTCGGTGGAGATGGCAAAAAAATACGGCGTAAAATTAGAGGTGCGGTCCAGCTTGACCAATGCACCCGGCACCATTGTGAAGGAGGCCAGCAGAATGGAAAAAATGTTGATCAGCGGTGTAGCAAAGGATTCCGACGTGGCACGGATTTCGGTCATCGGTGTGCCCGATGTGCCGGGTACGGCGTTCAAGCTGTTCTCCCGACTGGCGGCGAAGAACATCAACGTGGACATTATCCTGCAGTCCATCGGCCGTGAAGGTACCAAGGACATCACATTCACCGTCCCCGCCCCCAGTCTGGAAGAAACGCTGGACATTCTGGATCGTGAATTCGACCATCCCAACTGCATTTACGACAAAAATGTGGCCAAGGTATCGGTGGTGGGTGCCGGTATGGAAACCCATCCCGGTGTGGCTTCCAAGATGTTTGAGGCACTGTACGGTGCCCAGATCAACATCCAGATGATTGCCACCAGCGAAATCAAAATCTCGGTGCTCATCGACCGCGAGGACGGCGACCGTGCCGTGCGCGCCATTCATTCCGCATTCTTCCCCGGCTGATTCATTGTGAGCAGCATATAAAATCACATCCCCGGCTGTACCGTATGGCACAACCGGGGATGTTTTGAAATGAGGTGATTGTCCGACGTGACCACAGGTCACGCCTTATATGTTTCGCTGCGGATATCCGTTACCTGATAACCCAATCTCTCCACGGTTTCCTTCAGCAATGCATCAGAAATCTCCGCACTGAAAGAAACCACCGCCATTTTCTTTTTCCAGCGAACCTTACATACCGCATTTTCCAGCCGGTTCAGCGCATTTTCCACGCGGATTTCGCAGTTCACGCAGTGCATTCCCTCAACGGTCAGCACTTTCCGACCGATTGCAGGCCTGGTCAGGGTCTTTTTGTCCCGGATGGTGCTGCCCCCGCTTCCGCAGCAGCCGCCGCGGAAATGCTTCATTGCACGGAATACCGCCAGCAGCAGCACGCACACCAGAATGGCAATAATAATGTAATCCATAATCGTCCTTTGCTCCTTTTGTTTGCAGTTTGCGCCGACACTTTACGGAACGGCTTTCAGTTAGGCTTCGCTAACCACGATCAGTATAGCAAAAAACGATAAATTTGTCAATACGGCAGATGATTGCGTAAGATATTTTGCAATATAGTATCGCTATTTGGGTAAACATATGCTATAATAAAAAAGGTATGACCGGATTCTGCGGACAATGTGAACCGGTCAGATGAGTACCCCGTTGCAATGGTCGATTTAGTGCTGAATGATCTGCGCCGTCCAGCCGGTAAAGGTCTTGATGCGGGTCTGGAACTCCGCGGTCTGCCACTGCACCTTGATGGACCGCCATCGTTTGCATTTGCGGGGGCCGCCGGTCAGCGAAAGACAGCCTTCCTCGGTGTCGTACGGTCCGGATTTTTTGATGATCTCCGGGTTGAACATGGTCATATATACTCCATCATTGTCGAACACAATGATGCGTTTGCGTACACCGATCATGTTTGCCGCCATGCCGACACAGGCTTCCTGGTTGGCCGTCAGCGTGTCCAGCAAATCCTGTGCGACCTGCACATCTTCCTTTGTGGCCGGGTCCGATTTTACGCCAAGAAAAATCGGATCGTGCATGATGTCTTTAACCATGATGACCTCCATAGATTTCTGCAATTTTCTTCAGAATTTCTTCGTCTGCCGGGCAGAAAGCATAGCCGGAAATCTCATCCGCCGTAATCCACCGGATGTCGTTGTGCTCCAGCTTTCGTGGTGTACCCCCGGCCAAAGCCGCATGAAACAGCGTCAGATGAACGGTAATGTCCGGATATTGATGGACCACATCCATAAATATCTCCCCGACCCGGAGCGTGACCGCAAGTTCCTCCCGGCATTCCCGGACAAGCGCCTGCTCTTTGGTCTCACCGGGTTCGACCTTTCCGCCGACAAACTCCCACAGCAAGGCCCTTGCCTTGTGCGCCGGGCGCTGACAAATCATAAATTTTTGCCGGTCCCAGATCAGGGCCGCTACAACTTCAACCATTGATACATCCATCCCTGTTACAATATCTTTGGCATTATTATACAACGTCCGGTACGGGATGGCAAGGCATACGGTGCAAAAAACGCTTTCCGGATGCCCGCTGCATCGCCGGATTCAAAAGTCCTCCTCCGCATTTTCATGGTTCCATTGTATTCTGCACATGAATACTTGAATAAAAAAATTTTTATCGAGGTGATTTGAAAAATGGAGAACAAAAACACGGTTTGTCTGTTCAACGATTCCTTCCCGCCGCTGATTGACGGCGTGGCCAGTGCGGTTCTGAATTATGCAAAGCATATGGAACCGAACGGTTTTCAGCCAATGGTGGTGACGCCGTCCCATGCCAACGCAAATGACAGCGTCTTCCCCTACCCTGTCATCCGGTACCGCAGCATCAAACTGCCCCACATGCAGGGCTACAAGGCCGGAATCCCCTTTTCCCCGACGGTTGCACACTACACCGGTGCCAAAAACATTGCACTGCTCCATTCCCATTGTCCGATCATGTCCACCTTCCTGGCTCGTGAGGTGCGACAGATCGTGAATGCACCGATCGTTCTGACCTATCATACCAAATTTGACATTGATATTGCCAATGTGGTCAAGAGCAAAACGCTGCAATCCGCCTGCAAAAAGGTGCTGGCGGACAACATCAATGCCTGTGATGAAGTCTGGGCGGTCAGCCACGGTGCAGGCGAAAACCTCCGGGCCATCGGCTACGAGGGCGACTACATCGTCATGCCCAACGGTGTTGACCTGCCGCGTGCAAGAGCCTCGGCCGAAGAGATCGCGCTGACCACCAGAGGGTACGACTTGCCCGCCAATGTGCCGATTTATCTGTTTGTCGGCCGGATGATGTGGTACAAGGGCATCCGGATCATTCTGGATGCGCTGGCCAGACTGAAAGCCCAGAACCATGATTTCCGCATGGTCTTTATTGGTCAGGGCGAGCACAAAATTGAAATGGAAGACTACGCAGAGGAAATCGGCGTAAAGGACAAGTGCATTTTTACCGGTGCCATCCGTGACCGGGACATCCTGCGCGCATGGTACTGCCGGTCGGATTTGTTCCTGTTCCCGTCCAGCTATGATACCAACGGTCTGGTCGTCCGGGAAGCTGCCGCCTGCAATGTTGCTTCTGTATTGATCCGGGGCAGCTGTGCCGCCGAAGATGTCACCGACGGTCGAAATGGTTTCCTGATCGATGAAAATGGCGAAAGCCTTGCCGCGTGTCTGGCTTCGCTTTACCGGTAAAGAATGTGGGCAGCCGGACAGGCCGCAGGCAATGAGCTGTATCTCTCATGGGGCGATTCGGTCAAGGCTGCAGCGGAGCGCTATCAGGTCGTGATTGATCGCTACAAGAGCGGTTATTATCCGGTACGCAAAAATCCCACGGAAGGTTTCATGAAAATCAACGGCGAATTGATGGAAAACCTCGCAAATCTGACCACTTGGCGTTGGAAGTAAGGCTGCTGAATAGCAGAACTACATAAGAACTGTCCCGCATCATTTCCCACTATACATCCGACCGTTGGTCTGATGATAAAAATTATTTTTGAGGAGATTGCTTTTTGAAGAAAACAATCACAGCACCGGAGATTGTGCGCTGACCGGGAGGTTTGCGTACAATCCCGCCAAACCTCCCCGTATTGCAGTCAACAAGCATCAGGAGGAAAAATAATGAATAAAAATGACTACTGCATTCGTTTGGAACGAAAAGACGAACACCGCGCCGTGGAGCACCTAATCCGGGAAGCGTTCTGGAACGTGTACCGTCCCGGCTGTCTGGAGCATTATGTGATCCATCAGCTGCGGAATGACCTGGCGTTTGTGCCGGAGCTGAACTTCGTCATGGAAAAGGACGGGCAGCTCATCGGACAGAATATGTTTATGCGCGCCCACATCCAGACCGACGACGGACAGCAGCTGCCCATCCTCACGATGGGCCCTATCTGCATCACGCCGGTGTACAAGCGGCAGGGCTACGGCAAGATTCTGCTGGATTATACCGTGGCAAAGGCAGCGGAAATGGGCTTCGGGGCGCTGTGCTTCGAGGGCAACATCGGTTTCTACGGCAAGAGCGGATTCACCTATGCCAGCCGGTTCGGCATCCGCTACCACGGTCTGCCCGAAGGCACCGATACATCGTTTTTCCTGTGCAAGGAACTGATTCCGGGGTATCTGCACGGCGTTACCGGTGTATACGGTCCGCCGGAGGGGTATTTCGTAGACGAAGCCGCCGCCGAAGCGTTCGACCGGCAGTTCCCCCCGAAGCAGAAGCTGAAGCTTCCGGGGCAGCTGTTCTGATCTGACAAGCGAATCACCGGGCACTGTGTCCTTCCGGGGCACAGTGCCTTTTTTGATGCTATCATGCGTGCACTTCCCATAAAAACGGCAAGAATGGGTTTCGTCCGCTGCATTCCGTTTCATCTGAAAACCTTCAAAAACATATCATGCAAAAAGCCCGCACTCCGGCCGGTACACGATGGTGTACCACCAGAATGCGGGCTTTTTTTCATCTGTATGCCATACATATCGTACGGGAACCGGTCTGCTGTTGTTTTTGTGCTATGCCTGCTCTGCCGGACTCACAGATTGTTCATAAACCACTCGTACCACCGTTTATCCAGCAACCCGCTCAGTTTCATCGGTTTCCACAATGCGTCTCTGCTGTCATCCGATATTTTCAGCATATCCTTCATCGTATCATTGTTGAGGGGAATCGGTTTCTGGAGCAATGTCTTCCGGACCAATCCAAGCCGGAAACAATAGGTTCCGTGTATGGTTCTCGACGCCAGCACAATACCCAGGCCGCCCCGATAGCAGTCATTTTCTTGCTCGCGGCCCCGCCCGCAGCGCAGATATTCCGTCATGTCCAGCAGGATCTTCCATCTTGCGCCGGTATCATTGATCTTCAGTGTAAGATCCGCCAGCGCACCGTCCGCGCATACGGTGCCTTGTCCCCATGAGCATCTCCGGTCGTTCGGATTAAAGCTGCTTTTGACACGCTGAAAGGCATTTTTATAATCCCGGCCGGTCTGACTGAAAATCTCTGCAATCTTTCCGCCAAACATTGCATTTTCGCTGCGGATATTCAGCACTGCACAGGCCGTCAGTTCGTGCTCGTCCGCAGTGCCTGCATTTTCAATGTGAAGATATGCGCCCAATACGGAACGATTGCCGAGCCGGTCCAGATAAAAACCGTAATAATCGCCCGCCAGATCCGAAAACTGTCCCGTTTTTTCTCCCGAAGCATGGCGGACGGACAACGCTTCGTCTGCCGTCTTCAGTTCCCCCTCCAGCCGGTATCCGCAGCCGCGTTCCGACCGGATGGCTTCTTTGATGCATTGGGGAAACGTATTTTTCATTTTTGCAATATTCGCCGCAATTTCCGTTGCACCGGCCAAGCCCGTATATGCTTCATACAGATCCGCCATCGGCACCGTATGGTTATACTCTCTGGCAAGTCTCGTGAGCATTTTCTGCTGACCGACCGTCAGTCTGATTTCGTTTCCCTGCTTGTCGTAAGAAACCAGCCGCTCTCCATCCAAGACAAGGCGCGCATCGGAGGGCAACAGCAGTTCTTTTCTTCGATCCATAGATAATTCCCCCTTTCATAGATTATAATACCCCCGATCGGGCAAAGAGTCAATGGGGGATTGAAATTCTCCATGGATCATCTTTTCTGCCGTAGACAAAAAAGGAATCTCGGAGAACATCCATGTATTGCAGGTCACCGGGAAATTCTTTTATAATATCATCATAAGCCCTGCGGAAACCATGCGCATTTCATCAGCGTGTACCGCAACAATACATTCAATGAACGAAAGGCAGGAACGGCATGAACGCAACTTACATTGATTTTCATACGCACACCGCACTCAGCGACGGAGCATACACCCCGCAGCAGCTTTGTGCAATGGCCCGCGATGCAGAAATCGGGATTCTCGCTCTGACGGACCACAACCACAGCGAAGACCTGGCCCCTTTGCGTGCGGCATACCCGGAAATCTGCTTCATTCAAGGGGCAGAAATCAGCTGTCTGTATACCGATGCCGAAAATCGTGAATTGGAAATTCATGTGGTGGCACTGGGTTTTGACCCCAATCATCCGGATATCCGGGCTGTGCTTGCCCACAACCAGCCGGATCGCCGGCCCTACATCAACGCCATATTGGATCGCCTGCGTTTGTGCGGGATCGATCTGGGCAGTTACGAGGATCTGCGCGCACTTCACCCGGACACGCATCACATCGGGCGCATGCTCATCGCGCAGCTTCTGAAGGATCGCGGCTTTGTATCGACCGTAAACGAGGCCTTCGACATCTACATCGGTGCGTTCGGTGAGCGCCGGGCATTCGTTCCCAATCCCCTGCACTATGTATCTATGGAAGAAGCTGTCCGTGCCATCGTCCGGGCCGGCGGTGTGGCCGTATTGGCGCATTTGTACTATTATCGGCTGGACGATTGCGGCTGTGAACGATTGCTCCGACGTTTCAAGGAACTGAGCGGCCCCAACGGCGCCATGGAAGTATTCTACGGCCGCTATACGTCGGAACAGCACAAAGCCCTGATGGCCCTGGCCGACAAATACCATCTGATGTACAGCGCTGCCAGCGATTTCCATGGACAAAACGAAATCGATACCCTTGCAAATCGGTTTACGGCCTCCTCGTGCGCAGAATTGCTTCGTTTTCTGGGGTTCCGCTGCGATCCGGAAGATCCGGCGCCTTCCGGTAATTGAGACGTATTGCACCCAGCCGCAGACGGATCGGATAAGTCCTGACGCAAACACACCGCCGCAGAGGTCCGGCCATCCGGAGCTCTGCGGCGGTGCTTCTTGTATTTTGGGTGATGATCAATTTTCCGTCATGTCCATGTAGGATTTTTTCCAGCAGCGGTCTGCATCCCGGAGACGGGCATTGATATATTTCAGATCGGTCGTCTTCAGGCGACCGCTGTCCAGCCAGCCGCACATCTCCTTATATTCCGGGTGATTCGGGTCATTCAGAATTTCCCGCAGCTGATCAAATCCAAGGGGTCCGCCGCAGTTCTCTGTCGGAGCCGTCCCCTCCATGTGTGTGCATTGCGGATAAGGATGCGTACAATCCGAAATAAAGCGCTTGAAACGGATGGTATGCTCCCAGCCGTCACCGAAATCGTATTCATAGATGATTTCCCGCTTCGTTGCAAAAATCTGGCCAACCGTCACACTGCTGCTTTCGATGCACTCGACTCCCTCCGTCTCCCACTCATCCCATTGTGGCAGGATGATTTTGGTGGGATGGCCGCGCCAATCGGTTTCGATGATGAATTGGTGCACATGGCAGTCCTCCCACCCGAAGGCTTCCTGCAGTACCTGATGCAACTGATAGAAATTCATGTCTTCCGGTACGGTCAGTGTCCGCGTACAGGGTGTACTCAGATGCAGGCTGACCTCCAGTTCCACGGCACGGTGTGCCAACACCTTTTCGCCGTAGCGCTCCGTCAGCTGATTGGTCAAAATCTGAAAGGTATACTTTCCATCCGCTTTCAGCACAAGATCGTCGTTGATCGCCGGCAGCAACTCCTGCTGGAACATATTGTTCTGCTCGAAATAATCCTTGAACATCGAAACCCGTTCGCAGGCTTTGTTGCATACCGCTGCCGCACTACGGGTACGGTTGGCCATGAAACGGACCGTATCGCCGCAATCCGCCAGATATTTCCGGATCACATCCGACCGGACATGTTCGCTTTCGAGCAGCGCACGGATACCGTCCCGGATCAGTGCGGGGATTCTGGGCAGCTGTTTGGCGGTGATGCCGTGAATCACAAACAGGCTTTGCGAGGCCAGATGGGTCACGACCAGCGTTTTTCTGCGATTGATCAGAATCAGGTTGGCGCCCCATTCGAACAGCGGCTCGATATCCTCGGCGGGCTTTTCTGCCCGGATACCGAAGTAATCCAAAAGTTTTTTGGTGCATTGCAGGATCATGGTATTCGCTCCTTATGTTTACTGCGTATCGGCTGACGATGCGTGTATACCTTGATGTACGGACACTTGTCTTTTTCCGTATCTTGTACAGCATATATATTGTAGCACAAAAAACCGAAAATTGCAATTCTCCGCAGAAAAAAGGCGGTTCGCAGGAGGGATGTTGCGTAGCGGCAGAGGATAAGCCGACGCTCACATCCTGCTGTCCGCCACAGACGGATTTTTTGTTAAAAAAAACGCTTTCTGTGGAAAAAAATCTTGCAAATTACGACATGATGTGCTATCATGTTTTCATGCGTTAAAGCGAAAAAGAAAGGAACCGATTTCCATGCCTATTACCGATATTCTGGAGCGCAATGCCCGCCTGCATCCGAACGAAGCGGCATTGACCGAGCTCACTCCGCAAAATCAGCCGGAACGCAATGTGACCTGGCGGGAGTTTAACCTCATCGAAACCGCCGAGGGTGCGCAGTATCGTCGGGAAATCACCTGGCGGCAGTTCGACACCTATGCCAACCGGTTTGCCAATCTGCTTTTTACCAGAGGCATCAAAAAGGGCGACAAGGTAGCTATTCTGCTGATGAACTGCATCGAATGGCTGCCCATTTATTTCGGTGTTCTGAAGACCGGCGCGCTGGCGGTACCGATGAATTATCGCTATACTGGCGAGGAGATCCGTTATTGCGCCGATCTGGCGGATTGCACGATGATGCTGTTCGGGCCGGAGTTTACCACCCGCGTGGAATCCGTACGGGATCAGCTGCCCAGAGTAAAGGATTATTTCTTTGTGGGTAATTCCAGCGAAACGCCCGGTTTTGCATCCAATTATATGGATATGATTTACCATTGTTCGTCGGTCGTGCCTCCGGTTGAAGTCACGGACGATGACGATGCCGCCATCTACTTCTCCTCCGGCACCACCGGCTTCCCCAAAGCCATCCTGCACTCGCACCGCGCACTGATGACCTCCGCCCGCACCGAGCAGGCGCACCACGGTCAGACCCGGAACGACGTGTTTGTATGCATCCCGCCTCTGTACC